>NZ_JAJDKB010000004.1:0-98857 GCF_020589955.1 Faecalibacillus sp. TM498 | reverse complement strand
CGGCGAAGATAGTACATTGTGCGAAAATAGCTCGTTGCCAGTTCCTTCTTTTTTTTATGTTTTTACATGATTCTTGACAGGTCATACTATTGTGGTATGGCTTTTTTTTCTGATATGCTTTATTGCATCATATAAAATAAAGATAATTTTGAGTTGCTATTGTTTGATGTTTATAAACTTTCTGAAATTATTTGAATATCTTGACTTTTTGTATGAATTATTATTGGAAATTAGTAAAAAAAAGACCTCTTTTCGAGGCCTTTATTATTACATTTTTACTGTAGATTTAACTAATTCAACAACTTCTTCAGAAGTAGCACAATCTAATGCTTTTTCTACTAAAGCTTCCATATCAGCTTTTGATACGCTCTTAATTAATTTTCTTTGAGCTAAGATTGAAGTAGCTGACATAGAGAATTCATCTAATCCTAAACCAAGTAATAATGGAGCTGCAATAGCTTCACCAGCCATTTCTCCACACATACCAGCCCATTTACCTTCAGCATGTGCTGAATCGATAACATGTTTTAATAAGTTTAAGATTGATGGATTGAATGGTTGATATAAATAACTTACACCAGAAGACATTCTGTCTGCTGCAAATGTATATTGTACTAAGTCATTTGTTCCTACTGAGAAGAAATCAACTTCTTTAGCAAATTTATGAGCTAATACAGCAGCTGCAGGAATTTCAATCATGATACCAACTTGTAATGTATCACTTACTTTAACACCTTCAGCAACTAATTTTTCTTTTTCTTCCATTAAGATTCCTTTAGCTTTACGGAATTCTTGTAAAGTAGCAATCATAGGGAACATGATTCTTAAATCACCATAAACTGATGCTCTAAGTAATGCTCTTAATTGAGTTCTAAAGATATCTTCTCTTTGGAAACATAAACGGATTGCACGAACACCTAAGAATGGATTCATTTCTTTTGGTAAATCGATAGCTTCGATTTCTTTATCTCCACCGATATCTAATGTTCTAACAACAACAGGTTTACCTTCCATACCTTCTAATACTTCTTTATAAACTTCAAATTGTTGTTCTTCAGTTGGTAATTCAGCAGATTCCATATATAAGAATTCAGTTCTGAATAATCCAACACCTTCACCACCATTTTCTTTAACACCTGCTAAATCTTTTGCTGAACCAATGTTAGCAACTAATTCAACTTGATGTCCATCAGTAGTAATTGTTTTTTCATTAACTAATTTCTTTAATTCTTCTTTATAAGCGATGAATTCAGCACGTTTAGTTTCATATTCTTTAACAGTTGTTTCATCAGGATTGATCATAACTGTTCCTTCAATACCATCAAGAACAATTAAATCTCCATCTTTAACTTCTTCTGTAATTGTTTTACAAGCAACAACTGCAGGAATTTCTAAAGAACGAGCCATGATAGCTGAGTGAGAAGTTCTACCACCAATATTAGTAGCAAATCCTCTAACTAAGTTTTTATTTAATTGTGCTGTATCAGAAGGAGTTAAATCATCAGCGATAATAACAACTTCTTCATCAATTAAAGCAGGGTTTGGTAATGGTTTACCAAGTAAGTTAGCTAATAAACGACGAGAAACGTCTTTAATATCAGCAGCTCTTTCTCTAAAATAATCATCATCCATCATTTCAAACATTGCAATGAAACTATTTGCAACTGCATCTAATGCAGCTTCAGCACATAATTTTTCATTATTGATTTTGTCTAAAACTTGTGTTTTTAATTCAGGATCTTGAAGTACTAATGCATGAGCATCAAATACAGCAGCTTCTTCAGCTGATAAGTTTTTAGAAGCAGCTTCTTTAATTGCTTCTAATTGTTTAGCTGTTTCAGCCATACAATCTTCAAATTTTTTGATTTCAGCTGCAACATCTTCTACAGTGTTTTGTGTTACAGTTAAATCAGGCATAACTAGTTTGTATGCTTTAGCAATTGCAATACCACTAGAAGCCCCAATACCTTTAATCATAGTATTAAACACCTCCATATTTACATTCCAATTCTAACCTATTTTTATTGAAAAATAAAGATATTTTCATTGTACGAAAGGACTTTTTAAGAAAAAAAACAAGTATTTATTGAATTGTTTGTCTAGACATGATAAGATGTTATCGAGGAGGAGTTTGCAATGAAAGTTATTATTGTTGAAAATTATGAAGAAGCAAGCCAAGAAGCAGCAAAAATTTTTATTAATCAAGTAAAGGAAAAACCAAAAAGTATTTTAGGATTAGCTACAGGATCTACACCTGTTAGAATGTATGAATTATTAAGAGAAGATCATGAAAAAAATCATACATCATATAAAGATGTTAAATCATATAACTTAGATGAATATTTTGGATTAGATGCAAGTCATCCACAAAGTTATCATTATTTTATGTATAAAAACTTATTCAATGGAATTGATATTAAAGATGAAAATGTTCATGTTCCATGTGGACAAGGAAATATTCAAGAAAACTGTGATGAATATAATAAAATGTTAGCTGAAAATCCAATTGATATTCAATTATTAGGAATTGGTTCAAATGGACATATTGGATTCAATGAACCAGGAACTGATTTTAATTCAAAAACACATTATGTTGATTTAAAAGAAAGTACTATTAAAGACAATGCAAGATTATTCTTTAATGGAGATGAAGATGCTGTTCCAAAACAAGCAATCTCTATGGGAATTCAAAATATTATGGATGCTAAAAGTGTTGTTTTAATTGCTTGTGGTAAAAATAAAGAAAATGCTGTTAAAGGAATGATTGAAGGACCTGTAACTCCAGAATTACCAGCTAGTGTATTACAAAATCATAAAGATGTAACTGTAATTATTGATAAAGCAGCTGCAGCTTTATTAGAAAAAGAATATTAAAATTAATGAGGGAGAAATCTCCCTTTTTTTTGTTTAGGTTGAAATTTTTATCATTAAACTGTAAGATTATATTACTAATATAGAAGGTGAAAATTATGAAAAAAATAAGACTTAAAGAATTATTTAATATACCTAATTGTTTATGCTATTTAAGAATAATACTTATTCCTATTTTTTTACATCGCTATTTTTTAGCTGGAAGTAAAGAAGATTATTATATATGTGCTACTATTTTAATTATTTCAGGTCTATCTGATTTTTTAGATGGCTACATTGCAAGACATTACCAGATGATTACTGATTTTGGGAAAGTTATAGATCCAATCGCTGATAAATTGACACAATTTACGGTTGCGTTTGTTTTAGTTTATACGTATTCATGGATGTGGTTATTACTTCTTATCATTGTTTTAAAAGATGGAATGCTGGCTTTAGGGGGACTTTATTTATATGAAAAAGGAGCAAAGGTCCAAGGAGCCTCATGGTGGGGGAAAATTTCTACTGCTATCTTTGATGTTGTCGCAATCGTATTAATTGGAATACATATTCCAAATTCTATTTTTGCAACTATTTCAATTTTTGTTTGTATTATGTTGATGTTATTATCACTTGTTTTATATGCTAAACAACTGTTATCAATTTATAAGGAGCTTAAGAATGAATAAAAGGCAAATAAAGTTAAGTTGTTATTTAGAACAATTAAATATAGAGGTTGTTAAAGTTGAAATGATTTTAAATCAATTAAATAGATTAAAAAATAATCAAGAGATAGCTAATTATATAATTGAAAGGGATCTTTTAAAAACAAAGTGTCAATTAGAATTATCACTTGCTTCTTTGTGTATTATTCTAAGAAAAATGTGTGAAAATCAATTTATTACTTTAAATCAAGAAAGAAGAAAAGATATTAATAGTATTATCCATTCAAATCGTTTTGATTTTTTTGAGGACGATAAAGTTTATGTTTTTTCACAAAAAGGACAAGAAGAAGTCAATATCATTCAATTACTAGATTATGCAAAAAAGATATTTAAAGAAATCGTATGATTTTTTTGGACATCTTTTTTATTTTATCCAAGATAAAATAAAACTAGGTGAATAAAATGAATATTAAAAAAAATTGTGGTATTGTTTTGATTGTTTTGGGAATCATCTTAACGTTAGATCGAACAAATGAATTCAAAGGTATTGTTTCAATTATTGTTTATTATATTCAAGAATACTGGCCTTTATTCATTACTTTTTGCGGTGTTTCATTGCTTGCTACACCACAAAAAACTAAAAAGAAATGAAATAAAAAATACTGATTTTATATAGCTAAATGAATTGAAACACGATAACAAAAATGATAATATGTATAACGTATTAATGGAGGAAACAAAAAAATGAAAAAAAGACCTATCGTATTATGTATTATGGATGGTTATGGTATTTCTGAAAGCATTAATGGTAATGCTGTAAGACTTGCTAATACACCTAACTTAGATGATTTAATGGCTATGTATCCAAACACAACTATTTCAGCTAGTGGTATGCCAGTTGGTTTACCTGATGGACAAATGGGAAATAGTGAAGTTGGGCATTTAAATATTGGAGCAGGAAGAACTGTTTATCAATCATTAACTTTAATTAATAAAGCTTTAAATGAAAAAACTTTCTTTGAAAATGAAAAATTCTTAAAAGCAATTCAACATGCTAAAGATAATGGTTCTAAATTACATATTTGGGGATTATTATCAAATGGTGGTGTTCACTCATCAAATGAACACATCTATGGTTTATTAGAATTAGCTAAACAACAAGGTTTAGATAAAGTATATGTACATGCTTTCTTAGACGGAAGAGATGTTGCTCCTGATAGTGGTGTTGATTTCGTAAAAGAATTACAAGAAAAAATTGAAGAAATCGGTGTTGGACAAATTGCATCAATTTCTGGTAGATACTATGCAATGGACAGAGATAAAAGATTTGATCGTGTTAAATTAGCTTACGATGCAATCGTATGTCAAGAAGGTGAATCTTTCGAATGTCCAGTTCAATATGTAAAAGATTCTTATGCTAAAGATGTTTTAGATGAATTCGTTATCCCTGGTTACAACAAAAACGTTGAAGGAACAATTGATGATGGAGATTCAGTAATCTTCGCTAACTTCAGACCAGATAGAGCAATCCAATTAGCTACAGTAATCACAAATCCTACATTCTATGAAGGATATGTACCTGAAAAACAAGTTAAAGATTTAGAATTCGTATGTATGATGAAATATGCTGATAGTGTTAATGGAGAAATCGCATTCGTTTCACCTGAACTTACAAATACATTAGGTGATTACTTATCAGCTCAAGGTTTAAAACAATTACGTATTGCTGAAACTGAAAAATATGCTCACGTAACTTTCTTCTTTGACGGTGGAGTTGATAAAGAAATCGAAGGAGCTACTCGTGTATTAGTTAATTCACCAAAAGTTGCTACTTATGATTTACAACCTGAAATGTCAGCTTATGAAGTAAAAGATAAATTAATTGCTGAATTAGATAAAGATATTCATGATGTTGTAATTGTTAACTTTGCAAACTGTGACATGGTAGGACATACTGGTGTTATTCCTGCAGCAATCAAAGCTGTTAGCGTTGTTGATGAATGTATCGGTGAAGTATATGAAAAAGTTCTTGAATTAGGTGGAACTATGTTAATTACTGCTGACCATGGTAATGCTGAAGAAGAATTAGATGCAGATGGAAATCCATTCACTGCTCATACAACAAATGTTGTACCTTTAATTGTTACTAATTCTCATGTAGGATTAAAAGAAGGCGGAAAATTAGGAGATTTAGCTCCAACAATGTTACAATTATTAGGTTTACCAATTCCTGAAGAAATGGATGGAGAATCTTTATTAAAATAATCAATAAGTTCATATTGATTTCATTTTTAATAGGTATATTAAGTGGGTGTAGTCATACTACATCCACTCATACTATACAGAAAGATTTATCAAAAGATCAAATCATAGAAATCAATTATGATGATGTTTTAAAGAAAATAAATCAAAAAGAAGATTTTGTTTTATATGTTGGAAGACCTGATTGTAAAGATTGTCAAGAATTTGAACCTTATTTAAAAAAATATTTAAAGAAAAATAAAGGAGTTTATCTTTATTATTTCAATATTAAAGAATATCGAGATCAAGCGAATAGTCAAGAAGCAACAAAAAAAGAACAATCTCGATATAACCAAATGAGAAAAAAACTTGATTTTTCATGGACACCTACTTTAAAATTAGTGATCAATGGGAAATTTGTAGATCAATATACTTTTTTAGATGAAGATTATTATTCATTACCAAGCAAAAAACAAAAAGAAAAGAAACAGGATTATATTGATAAACTTTCATCTTGGCTAGACCAAATATACCAAGATTAAAAGAAAGGATTGATAAAATATGAAAAAATGTCCAAAATGCCATAAAAATATACCAAGTAATGCAAAAGTATGTCCTTATTGTGGAACACCTCAATCTGGCTATCAACCAATGAAACGTACCCCTAAAAGAAAATACGCATTCATTTATTCAATTTTGATTATTGCACTTGTTTTCTTACCTATGGGAATTTCTTATTTCTTTGCATTTAATGCATTATCTGATAGTGGAATCAATCAAACAGCAACATTAAAAACATATACAAAATCAAATCAAGAAACAGTTGTATATCAATATGATTCCTTAAAAGAATTTTCAAAAAATGTTAAAAATAGTAAAAAATATGTCAATAAGATTAATAACATGGAATCGTCTTTAGAAAAAATAGTTGGAACAAAAAATATGGATTCAGAATATTTGTTTCAAATAACAGATAATAATAATCTTTATGTAGCTGTTCAATATGATATTTCTTTAGATAAACAAAATACAATGAGTATTTCTTATGATTATGATTTATCAAAAGAAAGCCAATTACAGTTTGAATATCATTTAAATGATATTCAACAATTAGATGATGGCTATCAACAATTAAATCAACAAGTTACAAAAATAAATCAAATCATTACACTATTTAATGAAAAAGATAATCAAGAATTAATTCAAAAAACATTAAATGATTTAAAAAATAATGAAGCTGAAATTTCAAAAGAAACACTTTCTCATTATGGAAAAGGAATGACACAATCAAAAGGAAACGATCAATCTTCAATAAGAATATTTAATTATAAAGATACATATCGTTTAAAATTTTCTTATGATTCAAATTTAAATTTAGAAAAATTTATATAAAGCCAAGAAATTGGCTTTTTCTTTTTATGTAAAACAAGTATAATAGGGATAATTATAGGGGAAAAGTAGGTGAATCGATGAGAAAAATTGCAGTTTTAACCTCAGGAGGAGATGCACCAGGAATGAATGGGGCTATTCGTGCTATTGTTCGTGTAGGAATAAAAAGAGGTTTTGAGGTTTATGGTGTTTATGAAGGATATAAAGGATTAGTAGCAGGGAATATCAAAAAATTAGGGTATAGTGATGTTTCTGAAATATTATCTAAAGGGGGAACTATTTTAGAATCTTCAAGATTACCTTCATTTAAGGAAGATAAAGTTCAAGAACAAGCAATTCATCAGCTTAAACAAAGAGGGATAGATGGACTTGTTGTTATTGGGGGAGATGGAAGTTATAAAGGAGCTTTAGCACTTAGTCAAAAAGGAATTGATTGTATTGCTATTCCTGGAACAATTGATAATGATATTAATGGAACAGATGAAACAATAGGCTTTCATACAGCACTTTATAACATTATTGATGCTGTTAATAAATTAAGAGATACGTCTAGTTCACATCATCGCTGCTTTGTTGTTGAAGTTATGGGAAATCATGCAGATAATCTTGCTATTTATTCTGCAATTGCATGTGGTAGTGAAATTGTTATTACAGATAAAACAGAGTATGATGAAAATAAAATTATTGAAGAACTTAAAATATGTGAAGAAGAGTATCATAAAAAACATGCGATAATTATTGTAAGTGAAAAAATATTAGATGTTGAAAAACTAGCTAATCGTATTAGCGAAGAAACTGGATATTCAGGAAGATCAATTGTTTTGGGACATATTCAAAGAGGTGGATCACCTGTTCCTGAAGATCGTATTTTAGCATCTAAAATGGCAGAAGAAGCCATTTGTTTATTAGAAAAAAGAAAAAGTGGTTTATGTATCTGCATGAAAGATAATCAAATTATATCTAAAAATATTGAAGAAGCTTTAATTGAAAAAAATGAAAATCATGATCGTTTATATCAATTATTTTTAGACTTAGCTTAAGGAGAAGATATGAAAAAAATATTATTTAGTGATATTGATGGAACAATTGCTAAGGGCAATTTACCCATTACTTATAAAGATCAAGAAGCTGTAAAAAAATTAAGAACACAAGATCATTATTTTTCATTTTGTACAGGAAGAAATATTCAAGAAACAAAACTTGTCACACCACATTTTGAATATGATTATCTTGTTTTAAATAATGGAGCAATGATTGTTGATCAAAATGATCAAGTTCTTTATCGAAAACAAATAAAAAATGAAATTGCTAAAGAAATACTTAAAGAAAGCTATCAAAAATATCCTTATCTAAATTATACATTTTTTGATGGTCAACAAACATATGGATATATAAATCAAAAAACATGTATTTTAACAGAAAATGGTTATCAAGAAATAGCAGGTGATTTTTTAGAAATATTAGATCATACTCAAGATGATATTGATATTGTATGTGCTTTTCATCCACAAGAAAAATTAGATGAAATACTTGAAATTCAAAAACAAATCCACCAAAAATATGTAGGTATTCATGCAACACTCAATGTTGTTTATTTAGATATTACAGTAGATTGTACTAAAGGAAGTGGACTTAAAAAGCTTTGTTCATTATTGGATCAAGAAGTGATTTCTTATTGTATAGGAGATTCTTATAATGATTTAGATATGTTTGAAAAAGCTGATCATGCTTATACTTTTAATCGTGTAGAAAAACAAATAAAAGAAAAGACAGAAAAACAAGTTGATTATGTTTATGAAGTCATCAACGATATGTTAGAGGGGGAATAACAATGAGTTGGCAAGATAAATTAAGACAAGTAGAACCATATGTAGCAGGTGAACAACCAAAAATCAATAATATGATTAAATTAAATACGAATGAAAATCCATATGGTCCATGTAAACAAATAAAAGATATTTTAAAAGAAATCGATATTGAAAAATTAAAACTTTATCCAAATAGTGATGGAGAAGAATTAAGACATGCTTTAGCTAAGTATCATGGTTTAAAAGATGAACAAGTTTTTTTAGGAAATGGTTCAGATGAAGTTTTAGCACTTACATTTTTAACATTTTTCAATGGAAGTGATCCAGTATTATTTCCAAATATTTCTTATTCATTTTATCCAGTTTATTGTGATCTTTACCAAATGAATTATAAAGAAATTATTTTGGATCAAGATTTTAAAATGCATGTTGAAGATTTTAAACAACCAAATTCAGGAATTATTTTTCCTAATCCAAATGCACCAACAGGATTACTCGTTTCATTAGATTTTATTGAAGAAGTTTTAAAAAGTAATCCAGAAAGTATCGTTGTTGTAGATGAAGCTTATATTGATTTTGGAGGACAATCATGTGTCCCACTTATTCATCAATATGAAAATTTAGTGGTTATTCAAACGTTTTCTAAATCAAGATCTTTTGCTGGAGCTAGATTAGGAGTAGCTTTAGGAAATAAAGAAGCTATTTCTCATCTATATGATGTGAAAAATTCTTTTAACTCGTATCCTATTGATTATATAACTCAACAAATTGGACTTGTTTCTGTTTTAAATAGTCAAGATATGAAAGAAAAATGTCAAAAAGTAATTAAAACAAGAGAATATACAAAAACGAAACTAAAAGAATTAGGATTTGTGGTTCCAGATAGTTATGCTAACTTTGTATTTGTAAAACATCCAAAGATTGATGGGGAAGAATTATTTTTAGCACTTAGAAAAGAAGGCATTATTGTGCGTCATTGGAATAAACCATTGATTAATCAGTATTTAAGAGTTACGATTGGAACTGACCAACAAATGGAAAGATTCTTTGAATTTTTAGAAAACTATTTAAATCAAAAAGGATTGTTATGATTTTTTCATAACAATCCTTTATAAAAAAGAAGCTATAGCGATTGCTATAGCCTTTATTTTTCTTCTGTATGATGTAAATCTTCTTTAATTTGAGTTGTAGAAATTTCAGGAGTTCTTGGTAAATATATAACTTCTACACCCTCATCTTTTAGATAATCAAATTTACCTTTCCAATCATCTCCAATAACAAAAGTATCAATATGATATTCTTTAATATCTTTGATTTTTTGATCCCAATTTTCTTCAGGAATAACTAAATCTACAAAACGTACAGATTCTAGTAGACCTTTTCTTTGTTCATAAGAGAAATAACATTTTTTATCTTTTTTCAAGCGTGTAAATTCATCAGTTGAAACAGCAACAATTAAATAATCACCTAAAGCTTTCGCACGTTTTAATAAATTAATATGTCCGTAATGTAATAAATCAAATGTACCATAAGTAATAACTCTTTTCATACCTAACCCTCTTTTACTTTTAATAATACTATTTTCAAAATTAATATCTGCAACAGACTTTGTTAGCTCTGTTTTTCGATCACGATTCATTAATGCCTTGACTGCTTCATTTGGACTAACTTTACCTTTAACAATAGCATCGACCATGGCAGTAATTGGCATTTCTACATCATATCTTTTAGCAAGTTGCATTGCAGCAGGTAAAGCGTTTAAACCTTCAACGACCATACCAACTTCTTTTGTAGCGTCATCAACATTGTAACCTTGTCCAATTAATGTTCCACATTTAAAGTTACGACTATGCACGCTTGTTGCTGTGACAATCAAATCACCAATTCCGGCAAGACCATGGAATGTTTGTTCAAGGCATCCCATTGTTGTTCCTAAACGTGTCATTTCAGAAAGACCACGCGTAATAAGGGCAGCACGAGTGTTATCACCATAATTTAACCCATGGGAAATACCAGCTGCTAAAGCAATGATATTTTTTAAAGCACCACATAATTCAACCCCGCGGACATCAATGTTTGTATAAACACGCATGCATGTATCTTGGAAAAGATTTTGTACTTTTTCAGCAACTTCTAAATCATCACAAGCTGAAACAATGGTTGAAGGCATATCTCTTACAACTTCTTCAGCATGGGTTGGACCTGATAGAGCTACGATTTTTGCTTGATTTCCTAAAACATCTCGAATAATTTCAGACATTGTATAAAGACTATCTTTTTCAACCCCTTTAGCAAGATCGATTAAGATTTGCTCTTTAATATAATCTTTAGCTGTTTCCATTGTACTTCTCATAAAAATGGAAGGAACAGCAACCACTAAATACTCGCTATTGCATACTTCTTTAATATCTGTTGTAAATTCCATATCATCAGGAATTTCTAATTCAGGTAATTTTGGATGTGTTCTGTTTTTTTGAATATATTCAATTTCTTGAGGTAAAGCTGACCAAACCATCACTGAATGATGACGATTGCATAACACTCTTGCGACAGCCATCCCCCATGTACCTGCGCCTAAAACACCAACTTTATACATGATAAATAACCTCCTATTTTTTGATGTATTTCATTTTTTCATTTTTTATAAAAACCCAATGATCATCATTTGAATCATCTTCACTAAAATGATAGTCATCGATCACAATTTCTTTTATTTGTTCAATATCTTCAATATGATGTTCAATCAAATAATTGAGTATCATTCCTCTTGCTTTTTTTAAATACACGGCATTTCGTTTAAAAGTATGCCCATTTCTTATCACAAAATCAAGTTGAATGATTGGAAGATCAAACATTTTTTCATATTCTTTCGTACTTAAAGAAAGAATAACATCTTCATTTTTTAAATAATCATTTAGTTCTTTATACCAATATTGATATAAATTTATTTCATTTAATTTATGTTTCATTTCTAAACGATGATAATTTACAGCATCATTATAACGTAAAATTCCATAAAGTGGAGAATTAATTAGTAAATGCTTATCTAAATAATCCCATTCTTCTTTTTGATAATTCTTTAAATCAAGCTGTTTAAAAACAACGCCATTAAATAAATTTATGGCTGCAAAAGTTTCCTCATTATGAAAATAATCATAAATTAATGAAGATTGTTTAAAAGAAATCTTCATCAAATCATGAATTTGATCAATATCTAATTCTTTTAATTGTTTTCTTAAAGATTCTGCTTTATTAAAAAACAATGGTGTTTGTTTTTCAATAGGAAAATGCTTTTCTTTTAAACTTTTTGCATCAGCAATTATAATTTTCATAGACTTCACCACATCCATTATATATTAAAATAAAAAATTATGATATACTACATTCGGTGATAAAGATGAATACAACAATTATAGATAAGATATTAATTCATATGCTCGATATGGAACATAGTCAAATTATTTACTCTGATCAATTTATTGATTTAATAGAGGGAACAACTGAATATTATGATAAAAAAATAGAAAAATGTTTAACGAATACAACCATTAAAGAACTCATTGTAGGAAGTGAACATCATTTATTACAAGCAGCTAGAAATATGATCATTGATGATGAACAATTTATTGTTGAATCTAAAAAGATTGCTCAAGATCTATTTGCTGTCAGCAAATATGTAGAAGAAATGCCTAATAGTAATTTAATGTTTGTTGAATGTAAAGTAGATGGAGAAAAGATGATTCTCATCATGAAGTTAAATTATAAAGTGACACCTATTTCTATTGTGGAAGAAGTAGATGGTAAAAGATTTATTAAATTTGTTAATAGACAAAGTCTTCCACCTAAAACTTCAGCTGTTGAAGAAGCAATTATTATCAACGTTGATAAAAACACAGTTTCTTTAATTGAAAAAAGATTTCAAATAGATGGAAAACCAGGCTATTATCTTAATGAACAATATATTAAAGGTGAACCTAAATTAACAGATAAACAAAAAATGAGTATTGTCAATAAAGTCGTTAAAAAAGTCGATAGTGAATATAATGTTTTTGAAGGTGATCCTACAGCTATGGTCAAAAAAGAAATGATTGATTTAGTAATGGAACATTTACCATTAAAACCAATGGAAATTGCGAAGAAGGTCATGGGTGATGATTATAACGCACAAGAAGAAGTTGAAACGATTATGAGAGATCTAGGAATTGAAGAAGATGATGAAATTGTTAATGTTCCACTTTCATTAGATCGTATGTCAAGATGTAAATTGGTTTTAGATGATGATCGTATTATTGAATTAAATGTTGAAGATTATTTAAATCATGAAAATATTACAACCGAAACAGATATGTCAGGATATTCAACAATTACTTTAAATAATATTAAGGATATTAAGATTAAATAAAGACAATAAGTTTTCTTTATGATAGAATAAACAGGCATATAATGAAAGGAAATAGATAAATGAGTAAAGTAATTAAATTAGGTAACTATAAAGGAATTGAATTTAAAGTAGAAAAAGTACCTGTATCTAATGAAGAAGTTGAACAACAAATTCAAATGATTTTAGCTCAATCAAGTCAAACAGAAGAAAAAGATGGAGATACTGTTGAAAACGGTGATATCGCTACAATCGATTTTGTTGGTTTAAAAGATGATGTTGCTTTTGAAGGTGGAACAGGAAATGATTATGATTTAGAAATTGGTTCAGGATCATTTATTCCAGGGTTTGAAGAACAAATGATTGGTATGAAAGTTAATGAAACAAGAGATTTAAACTTAACTTTCCCAGAAAATTATCAAGCCGAAGATTTAGCTGGACAAGATGTTGTTTTCAAAGTAACAGTTAAAAAATTATCTGTAAAAAAAGAAGCTGAATTAAATGATGATTTTGTTGAAGGTTTAGGTGTACCTGAAATTAAAACAGTTGAAGATTTAAAAGCTTATATTAATGAAGGTTTACAACAACAACATGATCAACAATATGAAGCACAAAAAGAAAATACAATTTTTGATGCTTTCATGGCAGATAGTGAAGTTGAATTAGATGATGATGCAATTGATGAGGCATTAGATAGACAAATGTCTTATATGGCGAATCAAATGATGGCTCAAGGAATTCAATTAGATCAATACTTACAAATGACAGGTATGGATGAAGAAAAATTAAGAGAACAAATGAAACCATCTGCTACTCAACAAGCTAAATTAGAAGCTTTAATTGATGAAATTATTGCTGTTGAAAATATTGTTGTTACTGAAGAAGTTTTAGATGAACAATTAAATATGGTTGGACAAGCTAATCAAATGACTAAAGAACAAGTATTAGAAAAAATTGATTTAGAAGGATTCAAAAGAGATTTATCTCGTATGCAAGCAAGCCGTATTATTGTAAATAATGCAGTTGAAAAATAATGAAAATTCCACGATATAGTGGAGTTTTTTTATTATACTGTATAAAAATAATTTTTTCATTGATATTTAGTTTGGTTAATGCAAAATAGGTTGAGTAATTAAAGAAAAAGGGTAAAAATATCTATCTGTATTAAGGAGTTTCATTTTTTATGAAAATCATTGTTTTGGGAGCCGGTAAAGTCGGAAAAACACTTATTAAACATATGTCAAATGAAGATCATGATATTATTGTTGTTGATCAAAATGCAACTAAAGTAGAATAAGTTGTAAACCAATATGATGTTATAGGTGTTGTAGGTAATGGTAGTTCATAGGATATATTAATGGAAGCAGGAGCAGAAGATGCTAACCTTATTATTTGTGTAACTACTTCAGATGAATTAAATATTTTAGCAGGATTAATGGCTAAAAAAATGGGAACAAGACACACTATTGCACGTGTTAGAAATCCCGATTATTCATCACAACGTGATTTTATGAGAAATCAATTAGGTTTTTCAATGATCGTTAATCCTGAACTTGAAGCAGCAAGTGAAATTCGTCGTGTTTTATCTTTTCCTTCAGCTGTTAAAGTGGATACTTTTTCAAGAGGAAAAGTTGAGCTTGCTGAATTCTTTGTGGAAGATCATAGTCGTTTAAATGGAGTTGAATTAAATCAATTCCATAAAATTACAAAAACAAATATTTTAGTATGTGCTGTAAGTCATAATGAAGATGTAATTATTCCAGATGGAAATTATGCTATTAAACCAGGCAATCATTTATATATTATAGGGACACATCGAGATTTATCAAGATTTTGTTTAGATATCGGTGTTATCACAAATCGTATTAAAAATGTTATCATTGTTGTTGGTATCAAAACTTGTTTTGTCTTTTGATATGTTAGCAGGACGACTTGAAATATTCCCAATGTTATTATTATTTGCTCCATCTCAATGGAGAAAATAGACTACTTAGAAGTCCCTAGTGGACTTCTTTTAAAATATTAAAAATTATTTATTAGGAGATCTCGAAAGAGGTCTTTTTGCATTTCACACCCTAAAAACGACATTTCGCGACAAATGAAAAAATAAAGTATCATAAATAGTAAAATATGAATAGACAAGGGAGGTTTTTTATTAACAAATAAATAAGTAGTTTTAAACATAATAATTTTTAATAAGGGGAGGAAAAGAAAGTTATGAAGATAAAAATTAAGAAAATAATAGCAAGTATACTTACATTTATGATGATCTTTACACAAGTGCCTGTAAATGTATTTGCGGCAGATACTAATATTTCAAGTGATGGAAGTACGTATTATACAAGTACACCAGGAACATATAATTTGCCTGGAGGTACGTATTATACTAAGAAATATTCTACATGGGAAAATGCAGGTACAAAAGTTCGTGTACAATATAATAGCTCTAAAATAGGAACGATAGCTTTAAATATATTAGGCGATGTTATTAATAATCCTGATAAAAGTGGAAGGTTTGATTTTATTAGGACTGACAGGAATACTGATGTAACTATTAATATGAATGGTCATACATTTACTTATAGTGGAAATGATGTTTACAGTCTATGCGGATTTGTTGAAAATTCAGGAACAATGACAATCAATGGTAGTGGTGGAACGATTGTATCTGATGAAGTTGGACTTAACTCTAAAGAGGGAGTTTTGAATGTTAATGATGTCACAATTAAAGCAAATCGTATTGGTATTTACAATGAAGCGACAGTACTTAAACTAAAAAATGTAAAGTTTGATGAAAGTTGTGGAACAGATGTTCAACTTGGTAGTAATGGTACCATTGATCTTTCAGAATATAATGGAAATGCTATTACAATTGATATTGATTATAACATAAATGATGGAAAAAAACACAGAATATCTCCAAGAGGAGTAAGTAGAGATGATTTGAATAAAATAAAATTTGTAAGAAATAGTGATAAATTATACAGAGTTGATCTTAGATATGACGAAGAAGGTCAATATATATATTTAGCAAAACATGTTCACAAATGGAACTATGTACTTGATAACAGCGATGAAAGTGGAAAAATAATAAAAGGTTATTGTAGTGAAGAAGATAGAAAGAGTGAATGTGATTATCAGGATCCAGATACTACAACAGCGAAAATAGTATTAAAAACAAAAGATGGAGGGTATAAGAAAGGAGACAATGCTTGGGTTGAAAATGCCGCTGGTAATAATACCTCTAGTTTTCCAATATCAGGAGATTCATACAAATTAACATATTATCAAAATGGACAACAATTATCACAAAGACCAACAGAACCAGGAGATTATTCAGTAACTCTAACAATGAATCAAGTTTCAGTTTCTGGAGAATTCACAATTACGAAAGCAGAATATTATACAAATAAAATATATTTCAAAGATAAGAACTGGAAAGAACAAGATAATTGTAAATATACTTATCAAGGATATCAATCAGAATTTGGTCCATATGTAAAAGTCAATGATGGGTATGGTCATCTTATGGATCCGAATTATGTAGATTCAAATGCAGTTGTTTCTTATGAATACAAGAAATGTGATGATGACGACAGTACATATAAACCAATAAGTTCAGATAAGCTATTAGCTGAGTTAAATAGTCTAAAACCTGGTACTTATTATATTAGAGGAGTAGTTTCTGAAACAAATCATTATTTGCGTTTAACAACAAAATCACTTAAATTTACTGTATTAAAAGCAGAACCTACTCCACCTAGCATTGTTAAATACACATGGGAATATGGAGAACAACCAGAACTTGTCCCTGAAAGTATGTTAGATAATTGTCAATATTCATATAAATATTATTATCGTGATACAAATGTTAAGGTCAATAAAGAATATCCAGACGTAGGAAAATATTATTTAAGTATATATAATTCGGGATCGGATCTTTATAAGTCTGGATCGTCTCCTCAAAAATTTATTACTATTACCCAAAGAACAGCAACTTTATCATGGAAACTAGATGGTACAAATACATTTAAAATTCCATATGATGGTAAACCACATGTTCCAACAGCAACTGTCACTAATACAGTTGGAGATGACAAATGTAAAGTGACTGTTTCTGGTGAACAAACTGAAGTAGGTACATATACTGCAACTGCAACTGAATTGAGTGATTCAAATTATAAATTACCTGTACAAAATACAGTTACATTCGAAATTGTCAAAGCCCATAGAGAAGCACCAACATCTGTAACAGCCACAGGAACAACATATAAAGGTGGAACAGATGGTAAATTAAATAATGTTGATTCATCAATGGAATATAGAAAAGATGGTGAAAATGAATGGCGTAGTATTACTGGAGATACTGTAGAAGGATTATCTACTGGTAAGTATTATGTAAGATATAAAGATAGTAATAATTATTATGCATCATCTGAAAAAGAAGTATATGTAGCCAATGGACAAGAAATCAAAGTAAAAGTTCCAGCTAGTCAAGTTGGATATACTTTAAGTGTTAGTAATACAGTTGTTGATTATAATGAATCAAGTACTCTTACATTTACCTTGAATAAAGGCTATTCAAAAACAAAAAATTTCGCTGTTAAGGTCAATGGCGAAACAGTTCAATTAGATAACAATAATCAATATACAATAAATAATATTCAAAAAAATACAAATATTACAGTTGAAGGAGTAGCTGATATAACAGCACCTGATACAGAAATAAAAGTATCCAATAAAACCTGGAAAAGTATTTTAAATAAAATTACATTCGGTTTATTCTTTAAAGAAACACAAAAAGCAGAAATTACAGCTACAGATGAAGGTAGTGGAGTTAATAAATACTATTATTATGTTGATAAATCAGGTAGTGAAAAATCACTAACAGAGAAACAATTACAAGCAGTAGATTGGAAAGAAGGAACATCTGTTACATTTAATGAAGATAGTAATTACGTTATTTATGCCAAGGTAACAGACAAAGCAGGAAATATTAAATATGTTTCAACAGATGGTATCGTAATTGATACGATTGCACCACAAGTATCAGGTGTAGAAAACAATCAAACATATACGAAAACACAAACATTTACAGTAACTGATAATAATTTAGATACAGTAAAAGTAGATGGACAAACAGTTGAACCTACTAATGGTAGTTATACATTAGTTCCCAAAAAAGGAACATATACAATCGAAGTAACAGATAAATCAGGAAATAAAACAACATTAAATAATATTACAGTTAACTGGGAAAAAGTAAAAAAACCAACAGTAGAAAGCAAAGTATATACAGGACAAACATTAACTGCAAATATTTCAGAAAATGGTTTATACACAGTTAAAGAAAATAATGGTGGTATTGATGTAAATGAATATGATGTTCAATTGACTTTAAAAGATCCTACAAATTATAGATGGGAAGACGGTACTATTGATACAACAGTAAAATTCAATATTACCCAAGCAACACCAGTTGTTACGAAACCAACAACAAAAACACTAACATATAATGGAAGTGAACAAGAATTAGTAAATGCAGCATCTACTAATGGAGGAACAGTAAAATATTCTTTAGACAATAAAAACTGGTCAACATCAATTCCAACAGGGAAAGCTGCCAAAGAATATACAGTTTACTACAAAGTAGAAGGAAATAAAAACTTTAAAGATGCAGATGTACAAGAAATCACAAATAAAATCAATCCTAGAACAATTGATTTAAACTGGAACAAAGAATTAACTTACAATGGGAAAGAACAATTACCAACGGCTACAGTTAATAACTTAGTAGATGGTGATAAATGTGAAATTACTGTTGATGGAGATAAACATAAAAATGTAGGTACTTATGAAGCTAAAGCTACAAAAGTAAGTAATCCCAACTATAAATTACCTGAAAATGTAACAACAAGTTATACAATTAAACCAAAAGATATAACTGTTACAATAACACCTAATGGTGGTACTTATGGTGAAAAAATTACAGGTGCTACAGCTAAGTTAAATGATGTAGAAAATGGCAATCATCCAGAAGTAACATTAACTTACACAGGAACAGGGTATGATGGAACAAAAGTTAATGGAACAGAAGTTCCTAGTCATGCAGGTAAATATACTGTTACAGCAAGTATCGATGACAAAAACTATAATTTAACTGATACAAATACAGCTGAATTTGTAGTAAAAGGTGCAGATGCTGGATTAAAAGTAAAAGAAGTGAATGATAAAAAATATGGTGATCAAGGATTTAAATTAGAAGTATCTCATAAAGGAAATGGAAAATTATCTTATTCAAGTAGTAATGAGGATGTAGCTACAGTAGATGATCAAGGTAATGTAACAATTCATAATGCTGGTACAACAAAATTAAAAGTTACATTAGGAGTTGATCATAACTATGATAGTGATAGTAAAGAAGTAACATTAACTGTTAATAAAATCAATCATGAATTAACAGTTGATCAAAAAGATGTTGAAAAGACTTATGGTGATGAAGCATTTACAATTCATGCTCAAAGTAAAGATAATGAATCAGCTATTGAATATGCAAGTAGCGATGAAAAAGTAGCTACAGTAGATAGTGAAGGTAATGTAGTTATCAAAGGCGCAGGTAAAGTCATCATTACAGTAAGTCAAAAAGAAAGTAAGAATTATAAAAAAATATCTAAAGAAATAAATCTTACTGTTAAAGCTAAAAAGATTACAGTTACTGTAAATGATGCATCAAAGACATATGGAGATGAAGACTCTGAATTTACATATGTAAATGATAAACTTATTGGTAATGATAAATTAACAGGAATTATTCTTACAAGAGAAGAAGGAGAAGATGTAGGAACATATAAGATAAAAGTAAGTCAAAAAGAAGGATCAAATCCAAATTATGATATTACTTTTAAAGATGGAACATATACAATTAATCCATTATCGATTGATAAAGGAACAGTTGTATTAGGAAATGTCTTAAAATATACAGGAGAAAAACAAACACAAGAAGTAGAACAAGTTTTAGTCAATGGAAAAGCATTAAATAAAGAAGATTATGAAGTATTAGATAATCAAGCAACGAAAGAAGGAAAACATGTTCTAACAATCAAAGCTAAAGGAAATAACCATACAGGATCCTTTGAATATGCTTATGTTATTTTACCAAAAGAAAATGATAAGATAGGAACAGGATCATTTACTGTTAAAACAACAGGAGATGTAGAAATAAGTAGAGATGAAATTATAGATATCCTTATTGAAAACAAAGAAATAACAGCAAATGAATTAAGTGAAGTAGCAGAAGGTAAGAAAATAGAAATCGTATTAGAAGTAAAAGAAGCACAAGCAAATGAACTTATTGAAACAAGTACAAAAGGATATAAAGTAGGAAAATACTTAAATATTACTTTAAATAAAATAGTTAATGGAACAAATGAAAGTATACATGAACTTTCAAAAGTCATGAAAGTAACAATCAAAGTTCCAGAAGAACTAATCAATAAAGATAGTAAAACTAAAAGAGAATACTATATCGCAAGAAGTCATAATGGAAAAGTAGATATCTTAGAAACAATCTATAATGAAAAGACAAACAGTTTAACATTTGAAACAGATAAGTTCAGTGACTATGCAATTATCTATAAAGATAAAAAAGAATTAAAAACAACGGTAACTACTTCAATAAATAAATCAAATACAAAACAAACAACGAAAGCTAAAACGGGAGATAATGCAAATATTATAGGATTAATGATGCTACTAGTAAGCAGTATGTTTGTGATGGTATTTGTAAGAAAAAAAGAAAATTAATAGAGAAATAGAAAAAGTCTTTAAGTTGATGCTTAAAGGCTTTTTCGCTGTTTTCAATTTTAAATACCTAACGACACTATTCAAAACTGAACGATCTTTCTTAACAAATACCAAGTATACTAAAATATTTATATGCTACTAATTTAAATTTTAAATCTAATGATAAATTTAATAGTCAAATATTAGTAAAATATAGAGAGGAAATAATCTACTGTTTTTGTTACTTTTTTTGTAACAAGATGTTTTATTAAATGGATTGTTTTTTTTATTAAAGAGTCTATAATTGTATACAACATGAATGGAGGATTGCCTATGCTAGTAGATGGACATATGCATTTAGAAAACGGACCACTTACTAAAGAATATGTAATGGAATTTATTAATGAAGCTTATAAACAAGGATTTGATCGTATTCAAATTTTAGATCATACACATCGTTTTAAAGAATTTGAAGTTATTTATCAAGGTGTTAAAGAAGCAAGTGATCAACAAAGAGAATGGCTTGCTAATAAGAAAATGAAATTTAAAGATACACTTTCTAGTTATGTGCGTTTAATTAATGAGGTAAAAGAGGAAGAACTTCCAATAGAAGTTTTATTTGGATTAGAAGTATGTTATGTTCCTGAATATAAAGAAGAAATAAGACATATTTTAGAACCCTATCAATTTGATTTTTTAGTAGGAGCTATTCATTCTATTGATGGACTTTTATATGATATGCCTTGGTCTAAAGAACTACTTTGGGAAAAATACAATGTAGATGATATTTATCATCGGTATTATGAATTGATTTTTGATTTAGTTAAAAGCGATTTATTTACGCAATTAGCTCATCCTGATACAATTAAAATGTTTGGTTATTATCCAACTTATGATTTAAAACCAACTTATCATGAACTTGCTGAATTATTAGTAGAACATCATGTTAAAGGGGAATGTAATACAGGGTGTTATTATCGTTATCATCATCCTGATAAAGGTTTGTCTAAAGAATTGTTGGATATTTTTAAAGAACATCATGTGGATATTATTACAGCGAGTGATGCACATAAACCAGCAGATGTAGGAACTTGCATCAAAGATATTTATAAGTTATGTCAGTATGATTAAGTTGTTCTTGATTGAACAACTTTTTTGCTTTATGATAGACAAAAAAAGAAAGGTTGTTAGAAATGAGAATTACAGAATTATTAGATATAAATTCGATAGATTTAAATCCACAAGTTTCTAATAAAGAAGAAGCAATCAATCATCTGGTTGATTTATTAGATCAAAGTGGAAAATTAAATGATAAAGAAATTTATAAAGAAAGTGTTTTAAATAGAGAAGCGCAAAGTACAACAGGAATTGGTGATGGTGTTGCTATTCCTCATGGACAAAGTGAAGGTGTGAAAACAGCAGGATTATCTGCAATGGTTGTTAAAGAAGGATTAGATTTTAAATCTCTTGATGGACAACCTACTTATTTATTTTTTATGATTGGTGCTCCTAAAGATTCGGGAGGTGCTCATTTACAAGCTCTTGCACAGTTATCTACTTTATTAATGGAAGAAGATTTTAGAAATGCTTTAATTAATGCATCTTCTAAAGAAGAATTTTTACAATTAATAGATGCTAAGGAAAATAAAAAAGAAGAAGTGAAAGAAATTGTTCATCCTGCTGTTTTAGCAGTAACTGCGTGTCCTACAGGAATTGCTCATACTTTTATGGCGGCTAAAGCTTTAGAACAAGCGGGAGAAAAATTAAATATTTCTATTAAAGTAGAAACTAATGGGCAAGAAGGGGTTAAAAATCAATTAACACAAGATGATATTGATCATTGTACTTGTATTATAGTAGCTGCTGATAAAAAAGTAGAAATGCAAAGATTTGAAGCGAAAAAAGTAATTCAAGTTCCTGTAAGAGATGGGATTTCGAAAGCTGAAGAGCTTGTTCAAAAAGCAAATAATGGCGATGGTGAAATATATCATCATGATACTAAAAAAGAAAAACAAAATATCATACGTTTATTTTACAAACATTTAATGAATGGTATTTCACATGCTTTACCATTCCTTGTTGCAAGTGGAGTTCTATATGGTATTTTATATCTTGTTAAAGATCAGGTATTATCAAATCAATCATTGACACTTATAAATTATGTTCAACAATTAATAACAATCATGATTATTCCAATTGTATCAGCTTATATTGCTGATAGTATTGCAGATCGACCTGCAATGGTTTCAGGTTTTGCTGGTGGATTAATTGTTTGTCAAGGAATTTCAATGTCATCAATTTCTGCTAATTCAACTTCTTTGCTTGCAGGAATTGTTGCTGGTTTTTTAGCAGGATTTGTTTCATTGATTTTAAAGAAATTATTTTCTTATTTACCACAATGTTTAAAAGGAATAGAAGCATCATTATTCCATCCTGTTTTATCAACTGTTATTGTTTTACTTGTGATGATTTATTTAAATGGTTATTTGTATATAGCACATAGCTATATTTTACAATATGTTTCACTTGTTGAATCTCAAATATCAACAAAAATCTTATTTGGATTTGTTTTAGGAATGATGATGGCTATTGATAATGGTGGTCCTATTAATAAAACAGCCTATGTTTTTGGAATAGGAATGCTTATAAGTTATGATTATTATCCAATGGCTGCAGTCATGGTTGGAGGAATGATTCCACCATTTGTAATTGCTTTAACAGCAACATTATCTAAAAATAGATTTTCTAATCGAAAAGATGCATTAATGAATTATATTAATGGTATATCTTTTATATCTGAAGGAGCTATTCCATTTATTCAACAAGAATCAACTGTCATTTTACCAGCATGTTGTTTAGCAGCAGGTCTTGCAGGAGCATTATCAATGTATTTTGAATGTTCAATTACTTCTCCCCATGGAGGATTATTCTTAATATGGATGGTCAATAATCCATTATATTATTTAGCGTTAATTGTTTTATCAACAGTTGTAGGAACATTGTTATTATTTATTTTTACAAAATTAAAAAATAACGTAAAATAGTATGCAAGTTAATATGAAATTTTTAAGAAGTCATTGTGACTTCTTTTTTTTGGACAATCTGCCCAATGAATTAAAAGAAAAGAAAGATAAAATAATAAAAAAGGTAAGTGTCAAATAAATAAGCGATTATAAATAATTAAAGAATTCAATACAATAAGGATGTACTTGATAAGGAGGCGCATCTTTTATGATAATTAGAGGAAAAGAAAAATGGAAGGAAGTTATCGAAGCACAGAAACAAAGTGATTTGACAATTTAAAAGTATTGTAACGACAATCATATTTGTATTTCCAGCTTCTATAAACAAAAGGCTTTGATCCTTGAAGAAGAAAATACTTTTCTACCTGTCATCCTTGATAAAAGCAATGACGTTATTGATTTTGATATTGATCATCATATTTCCTGTTCCAAACAAAATCTTAAGATTTTATTGGAGAACCTGCTATGATTATCAATACCGATGAAATCAAAAATATCTATGTTGCCAAACAGTTTTGTGACATGAGAAAACAGATTGATGGTCTTGCTTTGATTGTTACATCTCAGTTCAACACGAATTTCTTGGATCATAGCCTGTTTATTTTTACCAAAGAGCGCCGTAAAGCTCCTCGCTTTAGCCATGGGGATATAAGGAGATCCCTTTGTAGTTGTTTTTAAAATGATTGTCCAACACTTCGTGTATTGATGCATATAATATATAATAGAATTATAAATTAAAAGAAAGGAAATAAATAAAATTAAAATATAGGTGAAGCGTATGCAACTATCAGAAACAGTAAAACTATATCCAACTGAATATCAAATAGAGTTAATTAGAAATACTATGTCTGAATATATTTCTACAGTAAATAATATTGTTTATGATTATACTAAAAAAGATAATGGAAATATTGAAAGTGTTAAAGAAATTAAAAATATTAAAAGTATTTCTAAATTAACAACTGCGGATGTGAAAGCAAAACTACCTAGTGCTTTATGTAATCAATGTATTCGTGACGCAAAATCTATTGTCAAAAAATATGATAAGGCATGTAAAGAAGTTGAAAAGGCTAAAAAGAATAAGAAGAATAAAAGAAGTAAAAGAAGTAAAAAAGTTAAAGGAAATAAAAGTTCCTGTTTTGAAGAAATTATGTTGTTATATCAATAATCAAAACTTTAAAATTCAAGATAACTATATTTCATTTCCTGTAATGATAGATGGAAAATCAAAACGTATTTCTGTTAAAACTAAAATGACAGATAAACAAAAATTAATTTTATCTTCTCATAGACTAGGTACAATGCGTATTGTTATTAAAAATATAAATACATTAGTTGCACAATTTGTATATGAAATTAATGAAATTGAGAAAGTAAATGAAAGCAATAATGTCATGGGAGTAGATTTAGGCATCAAATGTCCTGCAGTAAGTTATTGTACAGATGGAAGTGTTAAATTCTATGGCAATGGTAGAAAAAATAAGTATATGAGAAGACACTATGCAAACTTAAGAAAATGGTTTCAAAAAGCAAAGAAACCAACTGTTGTCAAAAGAATTAAGAATAAAGAACAACGTATTATGAAAGACATAGATCATAAGATAAGTCGTGAAATCGTCAATACAGCAAAGAAACATAAAGCAAAAGTAATAAAATTAGAGCGATTAGAAAACATTCGCTCAACGACAAGAACAAGTTGTAAAAACAATCCTAGTCTGCATACATGGTCTTTCTATAGATTAGCACAATATATAGAATATAAAGCCAAACTTGTAGGAATAGAAGTTGAATATGTAGATCCAGCTTATACAAGTCAAAAATGTCCTCAATGTGGAAATATCCACCATGCAAAAGATAGAAAGTATATTTGTAAATGTGGATATCATACACATAGAGATTTGTTAGGTGCGATAAACATTTGTAATTCAACTGAATACATTGGTAACAGATGTATTGCCTAGGGAGCTATATGCTCTGCCCTAGGAGTGGTAATGGCATACCATATCTTGCACTACGACCTACTAGAAATAGACTGGTCATTCAATATATTTTTATTAAAAGTGTAAAAAGAATGTATATTGAAAGGTAGCAAGAATCCCCTGCCTTTAGACATAGGGAGTGTCAACTATAAACAAGCAAGAAGAATTTTATTATTTTCATTGGATGATTATTCTTTAGAAGAATGGACAGAAGCTGTAAATTATATCAGTCAAACAAGACAAAAATTTGAAACCAAGGAAGCAACTAGAGATTTTTTATATGTATTAATACTTACAAAAGCAAAGTTATATGACTTATAGAAGAGACTTTATGTTTCTTCTTTTTTAATAGCGAATAAGCTATAAATTTGTTATAGTATTAAGGGAAAGAGATGAAGTAAATGAAAAAAGAACAAAGAAGAAATTTAGGAGAAAAAATTGCCCAGGGAATATTACTCATTGTTTTAATTACTTTAACGATTTTTATGATGAGTGATGTTAAAAAGATTCAAGGAAATGCACGTGTTATTAATTATGCAGGAATTATTAGAGGGGCCACACAAAGAGAAATTAAATTAGAAATATCAGGAAATGAAAATGATGTTTTAATTAAATATTTGGATGACATTTTTTATGGATTGACAAATGGTGGTGGAAAGTATCAACTGACAACATTAAATGATCAACATTATCAAAAGAAATTAACGGAATTACATACTTCTTGGTTATCTTTAAAAGATGAAATTAGTTTAGTAAGAGAAAAGGGATATCAACAAACAAATATTATTAAAATGAGTGAAGAATATTTTTATTTAGCAGATGAAACAGTTACAGCTGCTGAAGATTATTCTCAAAAATGTGCGACAAGATTAGATCAAATAGAGAAAGCATTGATTTTTGTAATTGCTTTAGTTATTCTAATGATGATCAAGGAATCTGTATCAGCAGTTGTTTTAATGAAGAAAAATAGAGAACTTAATAAAAAAGCATATATTGATTTGCATACAGGTTTGCCTAATAGAAGTCGTGTAGAAGAATTGATTGCTCACTATGATCACTTTGATGAACCGACCGCAATTATTGTTTTTGATTTGAATGATTTAAAAGTAGTTAATGATTCTTTAGGACATCTTGCTGGTGATACATTAATTATGAATTTTGCACATATTATCCGTACTTCTATTCCTGAAAAATATTTTGTTGGAAGATATGGAGGAGATGAATTTATTGCTTTATTAAATGATGTTACTCAACAAGACGTAGAAGATATTATTTTACAAGTACAAAACGAAGCAAGATGTTATAATGAATTTAGTAAACAAATATTCATTGATTTTGCCTTTGGTTATGCACTTTCTACGCATAGTCGAGAAACAAATTTAAAGTTATTATTGAATCAAGCAGATAAAAATATGTATGAATGTAAGGCACGAATGAAAGCAAAGAAAAAATCACATTAGGTTGTGATTTTTTTATTTATTATTAATTACTGTGCAACACTATAAAAATTAGTTGCTTGATAATTGTAAATAATATTTGAAGTATTGAACAAAAGTCCATTAGACAAATGAATATTATCATTGATCATAATAGCAGGATCATTTTCATTAAGATTTAATAACTTTGCATCTTCTTTACTTAATTTAATAGCTGTTAAATATTTATCAGCAAAGCCAAAAGATAATTTTAAATCATCTTTTAAATATCTAAAAATAGATCCTTCAGCTATCTCTTTACCTAAATAAGGAACAATATCTTTATTATAATAAGTTCTTTCTAAAGCATAAGGAATACCATCAACAATACGTAATCTTTTTAAATAATAAACAGGCGTTCCAATCTTACAATTCATTTGTTGACTTAACTTTTCATCAGCTTCAATGACTTGAATGTCTAATAACTTATTAACAATTTTATTACCAGGATTATCCATTGTCACGCCACGTGTTGAATTTAAATAAACTGTACCCTTTTTTTTAGGCGCACGAACAAACATCCCATTCCCCTGAACTGAATAAACAATTCCTAAATTAATTAATATTTTAATTGCATTACGAATCGTATTACGACTTACTTTATATTCTTCAATTAATTTTTCTTCAGTAGGTAATTTGTGATTTTCTTCGAATTCTTCGTTCATTATTCTTTTTTGAAGATCATTAACAATCATTTCATATTTTAACATATAACCACCCAAAGTTCATTATATCATAATGTTTTTATTTCACAACACGATTATATAATTGTTGGTATGAATTCTAAAGATTCTATTCTTTTTTATATGAAAGCGCTTTACTTTGCGTAAATGTAGGCATATAATGAATTTGTACCAATGAATTTGGAGGGAATATGATGAAAAGGATATTGAAAGTAGTGTTAGTGGCTTTAATGGTTGTAGCCTCAACTATTAGAGTCGATGCAAAGTCAACAATATCACAAAGGGTTCAAAATATAATTGATAATATGAGCTCAACTGATAAAGTTGCACAAATGATTCAAGCGGATACCCGCTGGATTACACCAGAAGAAGTGGCTGAATATAAAATTGGTTCAATTTTAAGTGGTGGTGGGGCTGCACCATCAACCGGAAATCAATTGAACAATTGGGTAGATTCAGCAAATAGTTATCAACAAGCAGTTATTAATAGTGGAGGTATTCCATTGCTTTATGGAATAGATGCTGTTCATGGAAATAATAATTTATATGGTGCAACAATCTATCCTCATAATATTGGTTTAGCAGCAGCCAATGATCAACAATTAGTTGAAAATATTGGGAGTGCAACAGCCAGTGAAGTAAGAGCAATGGGAGCTAACTGGACATTTACACCAACATTAGGGGTTCCACATAATGAACGTTGGGGACGTACTTATGAAACCTTTGGTGATGATGTTGAACGTGTTACCTCTTTAGGAAATGCTTATATTAAAGGAATTGAAAAAGATGGTTCAACTCTTTCAACTGCTAAACATTATTTAGGTGAAGGTTTAACAACAAATGGAACAAACCAAGGCAATGTTGAATTGAGTGAAAGGGATTATAATGACTTAATCAATGCGAATATGGATAATAAAATTGTTAAAGAAATTCTTACTCCATATAAAAAAGCCATTGATCAAGGTGTTCAATCAATTATGGTTTCTTATAATAGTATTAATGGTAAGAAATGTCATGGGAATAAAGATGTTCTTACAACATTATTAAAAGAAAAACTTGGTTTTGAAGGTATTATTATTAGTGATTATAATGGTTTAGATCAAATTGAAAATCAATCATCTTATAAAGATAAAGCCATTGCTTGTATCAATGCCGGGGTTGATATGTTAATGGTTGCTGAACAAGATGGTGATACACCTCGTTGGAAAAATTTATATAATGCTTTAGTAGAAGCCGTTAATGAAGATAAAATTAGTGAAGAACGTTTAAATGATGCTGTTGCACGTATTTTAACAGCAAAAGAAAATATTGGACTCTTAGATGATTCTTCAAAAGCATACGCTAATAAAGATGCACAAGCATTATTTGGTGGACAAGAACACCGTACACTTGCAAGACAAGCTGTAAGTGAATCTTTAGTCTTATTAAAAAATGATACAGTAAAAGATGGACAAACAATGATGCAAGCATTAGAAAATATGGATAATTTAATGGTTGCAGGAAGTGCTGGCGATGACATTGGTAAACAATGTGGTGGTTGGACAATTACATGGCAAGGATCAACTGGAAATACGACAAAGGGTACAACGATTTTCAGTGGTTTAAAGGCAGCTATGGATAAAAAAGGTGGTACGATTAATTATAGTGCTAATGGCGTATATGCAGATTCTACTTCAAAAGTGGATGCAGCAATTGTGGTTGTCGGAGAAGATCCATATGCTGAAAGCAATGGAGATAGAAGTGCGAGTCAATTAAAATTACCAGCAAGTGATATCAGTACAATTAAACAAATTGAAAATAGTCATCCTGATACACCAATTATTTTAGTTTTAACAACAGGACGTCCAATTGCCATTGCCGATTACGTAAATGATAGTCATATTAAAGGAATTGTCAATGCTTGGCTTCCAGGTAGTGAAGGTGATGGAGTTGCCGATGTATTATTAGGCAATAAAGATTTTGTAGGAACAAATCCAATTACATGGACTTGGTATCCTCAAGATATTACAAGTAAATATACAGATACAAGTAAAGTTTTATATCCTGTAGGATATGGTTTAAAGAAATCACAAAAAACAGGTGATGTTACATCACCAGATGATCCAAATGTTGTAGATTTAGAAAAAACAAATGGAAAATTAGAAGCAGAAGACTTTATTGATGCACATAGTAGTATTCAATTAGAAAATAATGGTACAACTGTTGGATATTTACAAGATGGGCGTTATATGGCTTATAAAATAAAAGTACCTGAAAAAGCAGCATATAAGTTAACTGTTCAAGCAGCTCGTCAATATGAATCAACAATTGAAGGGGCATTTGAATTATATTTAGATGATGAATTAGTTTTAGAAAAGAAGAATACATCTATTGTTTCAACAGGTAGTTGGACAACATTTACTGCTCAAGAAATGAACGCTTTAGTAAGTTTAAAAGCAGGTGTTCATGAACTTAAACTTGTAGCACGTGATAAAGATTTCAACTTTGATTATTATACATTTGAAAAAGCTGGTGATTATGTAGGACCAGTTGTTCCAGAAGAAGTGACGAATGTTGGGACAGGTGCTATGTTACAAGAAGGTGCTGTTGAAGTAAGTATGTCCTCTTCAGAAAATTCACAAAGCATGTCATGGTATAAAGGTGAATTTGAAATTTCTAATAAAAATGCAATAAAAGATGCTTTAGATCTACGTGTAGCAGATGATTCTAAGCAAACAACAATTATTGTTAATGATCAAAAAACATATCAAAGTGTTTTAGGAATGGGAACTTCTATTGAAGAAGCAACAATTCATAATTTATTAAAGATGACTGATGAAAATCGACAAGCATTTTTAAGAAGATTATTAGATCCAGTTAATGGTATGGGAATGTCTTTAATTAGGGTTACAATTGGAACATCTGATTTTACAGCTCAAGACTTCTATACTTATTATGATGGAACTGGTAAAGAATTAGATGGAAAACCAGATTGGAATAATGTAACTGGTAAAGGATTTAGTATTCAAAAAGATCAAGATTATGGTGTTATTAAAGTTCTTAATGAAATGTTAACGATTGCTAAAGAATTAGGAGTAGAAAATAATCTTAAATTCTTTGCGTCTTCTTGGACACCACCAGGATGGATGAAAACAGCAACTTCTAGTAGTAAATCATATGAAAATAATGATTTATTATTAAAAGGTGGAAAATTAAATGATGCTTATATTAATGATTTAGCTAAATATATGGTGCGTTATGTAGAAGAGTATAAAAAACAAGGTATTCCAATTTATGCTATGACTCTCCAAAATGAACCATTACTTGAAATCAACTATCCAAGTTGTGCTATGACAGGAACACAAGAAGCTAAACTTGCTAAAGCTATTAAAGCAAAATTAGCTCAAAGTACAATTTTAAATGATCAAGAAAAAGCTGTTAAATTATGGGCTTTTGATCATAACTTTGATGGTGCCGATAATTTTATGAAAGATTTCTTTAAAGAAGCTGGAGATGATTATAATATTGATGGTATTGCCTTCCATCCATATGGAGGAAATGCTTCAACAATGGGATCTTTCTATGATAATTACAAAGACAAATTAAGTATGAACTTAACTGAAAGATCTGTTTGGGGAACAAGTGGTGCTAATGATATTATTACTTGGTTAAGAAATGGTTCTGAAAGTTATAATAGTTGGGTAACAATGTTAGATAGTAATGTTGGGACTCATCATTGGGTAGGAACACCTGATCCAACATTATTTGTACAAGATGCCAATAACCCTCAAAGATATTGGGCAACACCTGAAGTATATATCATGTCTCAATTTACTAAATATGTAAAACCAGGATATGTTCGTATTGATACAAATAATGGAAGTAGTTCAACTGTTACAAATGTCGCTTTTAAAGATCCTGAAACAGGAAAAATTGTCATGATTGTTACAAATCGTAGTGGCTCTGATCAAAAATTTAAAGTGATGATGAATGGCACACAATTTAATGCTGTTTTACCTGCTGGTAATGTAGCAACTTATATTTGGGATGGTTCTATTGCTGAAGTCAAAGGAAATGAAATTCCAGGTGTATTAAAAGCAACCGATGCAGTTAATTATGATAAATTAAAAGTTAAAGATGATGGTTCTGGATTTGGAAACGTTCAAGATGGTGCTTGGGCAGATTATCTAATTGATGTTAAAGAAGCAGGTCTTTATAATGTTTCAATTCCTCACGCTATTGGACCAACAAGTGGACCATCAGTTGATAGTAATACTGACAATAAACAAATTGTTTTAAAAGTAGATAATCAAGAAGTAGGACGTACAGTCACTAAACGTTTTGATACTTGGTCTAAAGATTGGAATGCATGGAGTACAACAAGAAATGTTCAAGTCCAAGTAAAATTAAATGCCGGCGTACAAAGACTTACATTATCCTTACCACAAGGGGATATGGATATTGGTGCTTTAACATTTACTAAAGCAAAAGATGTTTTAAATGTACCAGGGTATATTAATGCATTAGATTATAGCTATGGTGAAAATATTATTGCTGAAAATAACGAAAATGTTGGTTTCTTTGATGATAATGATAAATTAGAATATACCGTCAATGTTCAAAAAGCAGATAATTATAAGATGAAACTTGAATACGCTAAAGCTGAAAAAGATGCGGAATTTGATATTTATGTAGATGATGTTTTAACAACATCAAGTACTTTAGAAACAACCGGAAGCTTTAGTGCTTATAAAAAAGGAACAGTTGCTATTGATTTATCAGAAGGTAGTCATAAAATTATGTTTGTTCCTAAAAATAATGGTGGATTTAATTTAAAATCATTATCATTTGGATCATATATTCAATTAGAAAACGATTCATTAAAAGAAGGGAAATTAGATGGACAAAAGATTATTGTTCATTTAAAAGATGGTAAATTTAATGAACGATTAAATAAAGATAATTGGAAAATTGATTTACCTCAAGGAATTGATTTTGATTTAGATAGAGTAAGTGATACAGAAGCAACAATTACTTTAAAAGGACAAGAAGTTGTAGATTACGATAGTAATCGTACTTTAACTGTTGAAATCAATGCTAAAGAAGTAGGAGATAAAGATTACTCATTAAGCAATCAAACAATCATTGAAGCAGTTAATGATGAAGAAAGCTTAGAAGATATTGGTAATCTTGATTTTGATAGCAATACATTTGATTTAAAGATTACAGGTGGTAAATTTAATCAAGAAATAAAAGCAAGTGATTTAACATTAAGTGAAGAAATTGCACAATATGTTAAAGTAAGCAAAGTTGAAGTAAGCAAAGATGGTACAACAGCAACTGTTACATTAGAACGTACAAATACAAATTATGATGATCTTGCAGGAACAATTACTGTTAAACCTAGTGGCTATAGTGATGGTGATTTAGATTTAGTTTCAAATATTAAATTATTAAAAACAGATCGTTTACCAGATAGTATTGATGTAAAAGATGAAGCTGTTAAATTAAGTGAAAATGATGCTTATCGTAAAAAAGGTACTTTAGTAAATGGTGCTAAAGGAGATTATTTAGATTTCTTCTTAAATGTAGAAGAAGAAGGAAACTATGTTTTAACTTATAAAGTTAAAGATGATGAAGCTGTTACGAATGGTTTGAAATTAAGTGGTGGTTTAGGATTAGCAACAGATAATTTAGGTAGTGTTTCTTTTGGTAAATATTGGGGAAATACTCAAGGTTATGCACAAATGTTAAACTTAAAAGCTGGTAAACAAACTTTAAGACTTGAAGTAAATAATCCAAGCTTTGAATTAACAAATTTACAAATCAAAAAATTAACAGATGCAGTAGAAGTTAAAGATGTAAAAAATGAAGTAACAACAATTAAGGCTGATCAAGTTATTGATGGTTCTAAAGAAATTGGTTGGGCAATTGAAGGTTCTTCAACTAAAAATATTGGATTTGGTTCAGCAGGTACTTATCAAGATTATTATGTTGATGCTAAAACCGCTGGAGTATATGATTTAAAGATTAACTATAGTCATAATTGTGGTAGTGATACAAAAGCTATTATTATGAAAGTTGATGGTAATACAACTACTCCATTAGGAGAAGTTACTTTAAAAAATACTGGTGGATGGTCTAACTATCAAGACAGTGATACAATTGAAGTAAAACTAGACGCTGGTAAACAATTTATTCGTATTTATGATGACATTGATGGTTTCAATTATCGTCATGTTGAATTAACATTTAAAGGAAAACAAGATGTTACAGCTCCAGAAATTAGTGGTAATGATGCGATTATTTATGTAGATGATGATACAGACATCAAAGATTTATTAGCATTAAAAGCAATAGATGATGTTGATGGTGATTTATCAGATAAATTAACAATTAGCGGTGATTATGATTGTCATCAAGCAGGAACTTATACAATTATAGTAACTGTAAAAGACGAAGCTGGTAATGCAGCAAGTAAAACATTTACAATTACAGTTGTTGAAAAAGCAAAACTTGTAATTGATTCTAAAGAATTTAATGTTGGTGATAAATTTGATCCATTAACTGGTGTTAAAGCTTATGATGTTGATGGTACAGATATTACAGATAAACTTACAGTTGTAAGTAATGATGTTGATACAAGTAAAGCTGGAACTTACCAAATTGTTTATAAAGTAATTGATGCTCTTGGTAATGAAGTTGAATTTACAAGAGAAGTTATTGTAAAGAAAGTAAAAATAGATATTGAACCATCTAAACCTGGTGATACAACACCATCAAAACCAAATGATTCTTCATCTAATAATCAACCATCTTCTTCAAATAATGGAAAACAAACAATTACTGGTCAAGTTGTTAAATCAACAAAAACAGGAGATAGCACACCAATTATAACAATGATGGCTATGCTTCTAGTGGCTGGTTTAGGAATTATGGTTTTAAGAAAAAGAAAATATAATCGTTAAAAATAATTAGATTATAGAATTTAAGATTAGGATTGTTCATATAAACAATCCTTTTCTTTTTATTGTGGAATGAATTAAAAAAATGAAAATATTTATTAAAAATCAATAATTATGGGGAAACGGTACGCTTAACAAAAGAAGAAAGTTGTTTATCTTTTCAAGAGTTGAATATTAAAGATTATGATGAAAAAAGGATTGAATAACAATCCTTTTTCATTTATCCCATTTTTTTATGAATATTATTTGTATTTTTAATAATGTAAATAGGTCTTTGTTTCGTTTCAAAGTAACATGATGAACAATATTGACCTAAGATAGAAACAAAAATAAGTTGCAAACCACTTAAAAATAAAACTAAACTTGTAAGATAGGAAACAGGATGAACAAAAACAGAGTATAAAGAAACAATACAAGAAATACCTATTAAAATACCACCAATGACTCCTGCAATCGTAATAGGTGTTGATGAAAATGAGAAAATGCCTTTAAATGCATAGGAAAATAAACTAGCAAAATTCCATTTACTTTTACCAACAGGACGTTCAACATTATGAAATTCAAGCCATTTTGTATTAAATCCTACAAAAGAAAATAATCCTTTCATGTAACGATTATATTCTTTAAGTTCTAAAATAGCATTGACCATTTGTCGAGACATCATTCTAAAATCACCAGCACCATCATCCATATCCATTTTTGTAAGTTTTTGAATCACTTTATAAAAACTATGAGATAAAAAGTTTCTTAATTTTCCTTCACCAGTACGATCAATACGTTTACCGGCACAACAATCATATTCTTCATATTTTAATGAGTTATACATTTCTTTTAATAAATAAGGAGGATGTTGTAAATCTGCATCCATAATAACAACATAATCTCCACTAGCATTTTCAAGTCCTGCATACATAGCGGCTTCTTTTCCAAAATTACGAGAAAAAGAATAATAGAAACAATGAGGATTTTTATGAGCTAGTAATTTTAAAATATCTTCACTATGATCATGACTACCATCATTGATAAAAAGTATTTCATAATCAATATTTTCAATACTTTCTAAAACATGAGTCACTTCTTTATAAAAGAGTGGTAAAACATCTTCTTCATTAAAACAAGGAACAATAATGCTTATTTTATCCATGACAAACACCTTCTTCTTTAAAAATTTTAAATTTACATAAAATATAATTTGATAGAATCGTAATAAAACTGACGCATACTTTAGAGATCATTGGTTGAAGATTTAATAAATCAATTAAAAGATAAAGACATATATTTTCAATCAATAACGTCATAAATCTTAATAAGATAAAAGATATAAATTCTTTTTTTATATTATTTGTACTTTTAAACACATATCTTTTATTTGTATAATAAGCAAACAAAACTGCAAAAATCCAAGAAATACTATTAGCGATTAACCAATGACTATGTATTTTTAACAAAATGAAATAAACGACATAATTTACGAGAGTTGTCATCCCACCTACAAAAACATAACTCACTATTTCTTTTGTATCATCCTTCATTTTTTCGTCTCCTTTCAATAATATAATTTATAAAAATCACCATAAATCCAAAGTAAGATAGAATAAAACCTAAACGATATCCAGTAGGGGTAAATTTTATTTGAATTTTATGTTTTCCTTGATTAATAGGACATCCTAAAAACGCTTCATTTACAATTTCACTCTTTACAACTTTACTATCGATATAAATTGTATAACCACGATCATAAGGAATACGAGTTATAAAATAACCATCATTTTTAACATTAATTGATCCTTTTAAAACATCTTTTCCTTTTTGAATATTTAAAGAATCTACTTCTTTATTTCTATTTTCAATAACTTCTTTATTTAAAGAATAAGTTTTAATATTTTTAAGATCATAATGTCCTTTAGATAAAGAAATAGATAAAGTTTTAATATTTTCACCAGATAATAAATAAGTAAAATGTGTATGTTGATTATAATAAGGTGAATTATTTCTAGATAATTTATTTTTAATCCCATTGATTGTAATAGAGACACTTTGATGTGGTTTATAATTTTTAATATCGCCTTCAATAACAATGATTTGATTTTTAGTCTTTCTTTGAAGAGAAAAAGTGATTTTTTTATTTTTCTTTTGTTGAATTTGATATGAACTCTTTAAACCCATGTCTTCTTTGATAAATTGACTTTGATCTGTACTATTTCCATTTTTTACAATGGCATGATTATAAAGAATATCCAAGGTATAAGGATATTGCAGTTGATGAAACTGATTTTGGCTATAGAGTTTATTTGTTGCATAAGCAATAGGCATAATATCTTGACTTTGATAAAGTTTTAAATCTTTAATAGCATCAATTTCTTGATAACCATCGATTTTCTTTTTTGAGATAATTGAATCAACGGATAACATCTTTAAATAGAAAAGATTATTTTGATCTATTTGTCCAACACGATTATTTAAAGAAATAGGAATCTTTAAAGTATCAAATAAAAATGAATTATAAAGATGATGATTTGTTGATGTATAACCTGAAAGACGGGTTACTTGATTTTGATAAGTTTGATTCATATTTTGATGAATTTCATTCATATTAACTAAAGTATTTATAAAATTTCTTTGAATCAATGTTTCTACTTCTTGATTTGCGTATTTTTTATATTGTTTATTTGGTAGAAAACTGGTTGTAGGATTATTGTAATAAACAACGAATAGAGGGACTAAAAGATAAATAAAACATCTTTTTTTATTTATTTTTGAAAAATAAAGAATGATCAAACTAATAATTAAATCAAGAAAAACAAGTTCAGATCTTTGTATAAAAAATAATGGAAAAACAAAGAGAAATAGCATATACTTATTGATCTTAAAATGATTATTTTCTAATACAAGACCTGCTTGTAAAATAACCAAAGGTAAAAAAACAATCAGTATTTTACTTCTAGCATATAAAAACCCATTCATAATCAAACTGACGATAGGGCATAACATAGAAATCATTAAAATAATTGATAGAGTACGTGTCTTTTCTTTAAATAATCCAGAGACAATTAAAACCCAGAACATATAAGTGAGACCACAGCCATAGTTATTATAAAGAAGTCCCTTTAGTGAAAAAGTCGGAATCAATAAACTAAGATAGTTGGTTGCATTCACACTTTTATTTCCACCAGCAATTACAAATAATGTTGGAATTGTATAAATAGCTGTCAATAAAACAATAAGAAGATAAGCAGCAATTAAATGTAAAAAATGTTTTTTATAGTTTTTATAACGATAACAATGAAGCATAAAATAAATAAAACAAACAATAAAACACCCAACACAATAAAAATAACTATGTAATACAATACAACTTCCCCAGATAACAATACTTGTTATCTTTTGACTTATAAAATAACGATCAATACTACGTAACATTAAAAATAAAAAAGGCATATAATTTACAAACATGATTTGTTTATGAAATTGAAAAAATAAGGCTGAAAGTAAAGTGAATAAACTCATCAAAAAACATAGATAACGATTTTTAAGATGATTTCTTAAAAATAAATAACAAGCAATCAGTGTTAAAATTATTAAAAATACTTGATAGAAAATGATGATATTGACCATTTTTACATGAATCAATAAAGCACCTAATAAAACATCAAACCTTAAAGTACCATAATAAGAAAAATGATAAATATTAACACCTGACATTAAATTTGAAAGATAAGTAGGAAAAATTGTTCCTTCACTTCTAATTGCATGTCTTAAAGCATCAGCAAGAGTGACATGCTGGTTAAACCAATCAATTGAATTTCCAAATAAGAGATGTTGACTTTTTACTATGAAGACCATAAATAATGGTATAATAGTTAAAACCAACATATACAAATAATCTTTTTTCTTCATCTTTTTTTACCTCGCTATTCATTCTAGCAAGTCATTCTTAATAATTCCCTTAATCAATTCTTAAGAAATCATAAACAAATAAAGTCTACGTAAAAGGAGGCTTTAGAAAGTCTTAAGAATTCTTATGAATTATTATTAAGAAATAAGTGATAAGGTATAATAGGTGATAGAAATGAAGAAAAGTATTATCGTTATTTGTATAATGGTTGTTTTAGGATGTTTTTTAATAGATGATTCTAAATGTTTACATCAAAAAGAAATTAATCAAATAGATTTAAAACAATGTCAGAAATTAATGATCGTTGCACATCCAGATGATGAAACAATTTGGGGTGGAAGTCATTTATTGAAGGGACATTATTTAGTTGTTTGTTTAACAAATGGAAATAATGCAAAAAGAAAAAAAGAATTTATGAAGATTATGAAAGAGACACATAATCAAGGATTAATGTTTGACTATCCAGATAAAACAAATGGTCAAAGAGACAAGTGGTTACATGTTAAACAAAAAATAAAAAAAGACATTACATATATTTTAAATAAGAAAGCATGGGCGATGGTTGTAACTCATAATCCATTAGGAGAATATGGACATATTCATCATCGGTTAACATCACAAATAGTTAGTATAGAAGCAACAAATCAAAATTTATATTATTTTGGAAAATATTATAAAAAGAAGCATGTTCCTCATGCATTAAAGAAGATAGATCAAAAAAATTATGATGAGAAAATGCAGTTAATACAAAAATATGCATCACAAAAAAAAGTAATGGAACATCTAGATCATATGATGAACCACGAAAATTGGGTCAAGGCAAAAGATTGGAGAAGTTTATGAAAGAAAAGATAATGATCGTTGATGATCATGAAGACATTAGAGAAGTTGTTCATGTTTTACTTACAAATGAAGGCTATCAAATCATTGAAGCCAAAGATGGAAAAGAAGCGCTAGAGTTATTAGATGATGAGATAGATCTTATTATTTTAGATGTCATGATGCCTGAAATGAATGGCTATCAAGCGTGTTTATTAATGAGAGAAAAAACTAATGCTCCTATTTTATTTTTAACGGCTAAAGGTCAAGAAAGTGATAAAACATTAGGTTTTTCAAGTGGTGGGGATGATTATTTAACCAAACCTTTTTCTTATAATGAACTCAATGCAAGAGTAAAAGCTTTATTAAGGAGATATCATGTTTATCAAGGAAAGGAAAAAGAGATTTCTTCAATAAGAAAAACATCGATTATTGAAAATTTAGAAGTCAATCAAGAACATAAAGAAGTTAAGTTGAATGGAAAAAAACTTTCTTTGACAGATTTAGAATATGAAATTTTAGATTATTTGTTACTAAATAGAAAACAAGTTATTTCTGCAAGTCAACTATTTGAAGCTATTTGGCATGAAAATTATTATTATGGGGCGAATAATACGATTATGGTACATATTCGAAATTTAAGAAAGAAGATAGAAGATGATCCACAAAACCCACGTATTATTAAAACAGTATGGGGAAAGGGGTATTATATTGACTAAAAGAAATTTGAGTTTATCAATGAAAATCGTTTTATTACTTCTTTCTTCGGCTATTTTAGCCATCTTATGTTATGCCTTTTTTAGAAACAATGTAACAGATTTCTATACTTTCATTGAAACCGTTGAAAAACCTTTTAATGAAAAGACGTTTATAAAAGGTTTTAAAGAAGAAGCAAAAAATATTTCTATTTATTCAAAAGATAAAAATGATAAAAAGGAATTGAAAAAGCTTTTAAAAAAGCATGATGATTATACGAATATTCTTCTTTATAATGAAAAAGAATTATACATTGATGGTAGTCTTGGAAAAATTTTTGATGAGCCGGTAGGATTTACACCTTTGTATATTTTAAAAAGTGATTTTGAACAATATGCATTTAATAATTTTTTTACAGAAACAATAACATTTAAAGATGGTGAGGGAATTGTTTATGTTAGTTCTATGCATTTATTAAAATATATAAAGTATTATTTTTATTGTGCTTTATTTGTTAGTTTATTAGTTTTCTTTTTACCTACATTTATTTTTATTAGAAAAAAAGTGAAATATATTAATATTTTAAAAGAAGAAGTATTAAATATGTCACAAGGAGATTTAAATCATCCAATGACAATCAAGAGTCATGACGAATTATCTATATTGGCACGTGAAATTGATATTTTAAGAACAACCTTAGATTCAAATTATCAAAATGAATCAAAAATTAAAGAAGCTCATCAAGAATTAATTACTTCTTTATCACATGATTTAAGAACACCGCTTACTACGCTAAGAGGTTATTTGGATATTTTAAGCTTACATTGTTATAAAGATGAAAAACAAATGGATCATTATTTAAAAAGATGTATTGAAAAAACAGAACAAATTAAAGATTTATCAAATAAAACATTTGAATATGCACTTGTTTTTGAACAAGATTTATTGCCTCAATTAGAAACGATTCAAAGTGAACAATTTATATATTATCTTCAAGAAAATCTTGAATATTTAGAATTAGAAGGATTTAGGATTGAAAAAGAAATTGATATATGCTCAGTTGATTTACAATTAGATTTATCAATGATGAAAAGAATGATCAATAATATTTGTTCAAATATATTGAAATATGCTAAAAAAGATAAACCTATTTATTTAGAAATTAGTATTAAACAAGGTAAAATAAAAATTGTTTTTGAAAATGAAAAGAAAAAAGATTTACAAAAAATTGAAAGTAATAAAATTGGTTTAAAAAGTGTTCAAAAAATTGTAGAAACATATCACGGACAATTGTTTATCCAAGATTTACCAGAAACATTTGTTTTAATTATTACTCTTCCATACAATTAGATGCTTTAGCGAAGGCATCTTTTTTTTGGACTATTTATCCATTGAAAGAAGGAAAAAAGAAGATAAAATGATAATAGAAATGAGACAAATGTGAAACAAATATGAGACAAATTACCTTTAAGCATATGATACAATTAAATCAGGAAGCTCCTTACATCAATATTAAAAAAGATATGAAAAAGCGATGATTACTAACTATAAAACACTCATGTAAGGAGGTAAAAAAATGAGTCAAATAAGAAATGCAAGTGATACAACCTGTAAACAGTTCTTAAGAGACGGGGAATGTTTTGCAGATCTATGCAATGCTCTCTATTTTCATGGAAGACAGGTCATCAAACCAGAAATCTGATCTCACAGGAAAATGATGTTTCAACATTGATAGGTAAAGAAGCATTACCAATGAAAACGAAAAGATATCGAGATATCGTCAGAAAAGCAAGTATCAATGGGGATTATATGATCATTGGTGTAGAGCATCAAAGTACTTTGAATAAGAATATGATTATTCGTATACTCAACTATGATGCACAGCTTTATATCAATCAGGTAGAAAGTGGAAAAGAAGTACGACCAGTAGGAAGCTTTGTCTTTTATACGGGAGATAAGGAATGGACCTATCCAAAATCTTTAAAAGAAAGCTTGAAAGTATCACCTGAGATGGAAGACTATATCAATGATTGGAAACTACCAGTGTTAGAGCTTCAAAAAATGGATCCTCAAATCCTTAAAAGTAAACGTCTAAAAGAAGTGGTAGAGATCAGTCAAAGCATGCTTGAAGGAGACTATGAAAAGTTAAGGACAAACCGTATGATCAGTGTAGAAAATTATAAGATAGCAGCCATCTTGACACATACGGACATTAAAGAAGAAGATTTACCAGAAGGAGATGAAATCAATATGTGTAAGGCAATGGATCAATTATTTCAAAGATTTGAAAATCAAGGAATTGAAAAAGGAGAGGCTATAGGAATTGAAAAAACATTAAAAGAACAACTTAAAGTAAAACGAGGAACTATATCAAGTCCTTTAGAAGAAAAACTCACAACAACATCGCTAGAAAAACTCAATGAACTTACATTAAATATTTTTAATATCAATAGTGAAGAAGATGTCTTAAAAATTATTCATTAATGAAAATAGGTTATAACGAATCAAATCGCTATAACCTATTTTTTTATGCTTCTTCTATTTCTGGTTTAATCATTTTCATTTGTTTCATGATTTTACGAATATGATATAAGCTTTCAGCAATATTTAAACCATGATCACCAATTCTTTCAAAATCAGTTAAGATTTTTGTGTAAATAATACTGTTTTCAGTTGAACATTTTTTTTCTTTTAAACGAATTAATTGATTAACTGCGAATTGATGTTGTGTTTTATCAATATTATCTTCCATAACATCGACTTTATCAACGATATATTTAAATTCATCATAATCCATAATAATAAGTTCATCTAAAATATTATTACATAAACTTTCCATAATACTTATTTCTTTTAAAGCATCTTGAGAAAAATGGGTATCATCTTCTGCTAATCTTTGAGCTCTGTTAGCAATATTGATTGCATGATCACCAATTCTTTCTAAATCAGAAGATAGTTTTAAAAATAATACAATTGTTTGAGAACCTTCTGTAGGGAACTCGTTTGAAATAGCTGCAGTTGTAAAATCAATAATTTGTTGATTTAAATAATTAATATAGTTTTCATCTTTTAGAAGACGTTCGTATTTTTCTTGATCAAAATGATTTAAAAGTTCAAATGCTCTTTTAACATTATGATTCGCTACATTTAACATATGTTGAGTTTCATTAAATAATTGAGTATTAGCGATAGCACTTGTTCCAATATGAAAATCATTTTCAAAAATACTGAAATCTAAATATTTAAGAGACATATGTTCGCTTTCTTCTTTATCTTCAGGTAAAATCTTAGTTGCTAGATCAACCAATTTAGTCCCAATTGGAAGTAATAATAAAGTTGTTGTGATATTAAATATTGTATGTACGTTAGCTATTTGAGCAGCTACATTATTTGGTGTAATACTTTCAATTAAATGAGCAAATGGGAATAATAAACTAATCGTTACAAAAATAACAGTTCCGATAATATTGAAAGATAAATGAATAATTGTTGTTCTTTTAGCATTCTTACTTGTTCCAATAGAAGCAAGAACAGAAGTAATACAAGTTCCAATATTTTGACCAAATAATACATAAATAGATGATGATAAAGTCATAACACCACTTTTAGCTAAAGCTTGTAAAATACCGACAGATGCTGATGAACTTTGAATAAGTGCAGTAAATAAAGCCCCTACGATAATACCAATAAGTGGATTTTGGAACTTAGAAATCAATCCTACAAATTCAGGCATTGTTCTAAGTGGCACCATAGCCTTTGACATTGTTTCCATTCCAATAAATAAAATACCTAAACCACCAATAACCGTACCAATAGCATCTAATTTCTTGCTTTTAAAGAAAACAATCATGGCAACTCCAATAAAAGCAAATAATGGAGCAAGTGCAGTAATATTGATAGCAATCAATTGACCTGTAATTGTTGTTCCAATATTGGCTCCCATAATTACCCAAACAGCACTTGTTAAAGACATCAATCCAGAGTTAACAAATCCAACGACCATGACTGTTGTCGCTGAAGAAGATTGAATAACAGCTGTAACTAAAGCTCCAACTAAAACTCCTAAAATACGATTAGAAGTTAATTTTTCTAAAATAGATTTCATTTTATTTCCGGCAGCAAGCTCTAATCCATTAGACATCATATTCATTCCATAAAGGAAAAGCGCTAAACCACCTAACATTGAAAAAATATTCGATAGTTCCATATATATATATTCCTCACAATCCGTAAGTAGATTAACACTTTCTTAATGTGAAGTAAATAAACTTAACATTAACTTAACAAAAAAGCTCCTAAGAGCTTTTTACCATATTCCAAGAAGATGTTGCATGAATAAACTCATACAAGCAATACATATCCAACAAATATAACCTAAAATAATTGGTTTACCACCATTTTTAATCAATTTAATAACATTTGTATTTAAACCAATAGCCACCATTGCTAGAACAATAAAGAATTTGCTTAATTCTTTAAAGGGTGTAAAGAAATCAGCAGAGACTCCCATTTTAATAGCAACTGTTGTAATAATAGAAGCTAACACAAAATAAATGATAAAAAATGGAAAAACTTTCTTTAAATTAATTTTTTGACCATCTTTATTCTTTCTTAACTTAAAAAAAGATAAAACCAAAGTAATCGGAATGATTGCAAGTGTTCTTGTAAGTTTAACAGTTACGGCTTTATCTAAAGTAGCACTTTGTAGATGGTACATTGAATCCCACGTAGAAGCTGCTGCTGTTACAGAAGATGTATCATTAATAGCAGTACCAGCAAAGATTCCAAAAGCTTCACCGCTTTTTGTAGAAAAACCTAACAGTGTTCCAAGTGTAGGAAATAATAGAGCAGCAATCATATTAAATAAAAAGATAACAGAAATACTTTGAGCTACTTCTTCATCACTGGCTTCAATAACAGGTGCTGTAGCCGCAATGGCTGAACCACCACAAATAGAAGAACCAACACCAATTAGAGTAGAAATCTTACTTGGAATATGCATGATTTTATGTAACAGGTAAGCGACAATTAAAGATGTAGAAATCGTAGCTAGAATGATTGGTAAAGATTGTTTTCCTGTTTGTAACACGACCGATAAATTCATTCCAAATCCTAACAAGATAACCGCATACTGTAAGATTTTTTTTGATGTAAAAGTGATGCCTGATTGTAATTCGTTTTTATCTTTAATAAATAAAGTAATGATCATTCCAAGAATAATTCCAAAGACAGGACCACCTACAATAGGAAACTTCTTTCCTAAAAACCAACAAGGAATGGCAATAATCAAACATAATAACATTCCTTTATAATTCTTTTTAAAATTCATAAACTCTCTCCCTTTTAAACAAAAGTAGTTTAGCATAAAAAATAGTAAATAACTAGAAACTCATAAATTAATTATTAAGAAAAATTAAGAATAATTTTTTCTCATAAGTTTGTACTTTAAAACACATTCATGTATCATAGATATGATGAGGGATGAATATGTTTAGTAAAATGGTTATTTTAATACCAGTTTATAATCCTAGGGAGAGGATTATAAACTATGTTAAAAAGTTAAAAGAAAAAAATTATGATGTTGTTGTAATTAATGATGGCTCTGATGAAAATTATCATGCTGTTTTTGAAAGGATGGTCTATGATTGTAAAATCATTAATTATCCACATTTTAAAGGGAAAGGCTATGCTTTAAAAAAAGGATATCAGTATGTTAAAGAACACTTAAAAGATAAAAAAGGAATTCTTATTTTAGAAAATGAATATGATTTAAAATTAGTTGATCAAATGAGTCAATCAATTAATGAGGATGCATCTAAATTCTATTTTGTGCATCATCAAGGGAAAAAGATTTTATCTCAATTATTTTCACTTATTTATAATCAAAAATTTATCAATGTCGACAGTGAATTGTTTGGCTTTTCAATATCTTATTTAGATGAAATGCTAGAAGTTGATGAAAACTGTTATGAAGTACAAGCTCTAATAGATCAAGTACAAAATCAACATGATATAGAAGAAATCAAGGTTAAAAAATTATCACAAGAAGCTTTTCATCCAAAAAATAAAACTTCTCAAATTATTTATGTTATCTTCTTACATCTTATTCGCTTTGTATCTTCCTCTATTATTAGTTCTATAATAGATGTTTTATTAGCGTGGATTTTATTAGATGTTTTAAAAATATGGATGACAAGTGATTTTTGGCGTATTGCTCTAGCAAGTCTTATCGCTAGAGTTATTTCTACAATTGTTAATTATGTAGTTAATAAAAAATATGTTTTTAAAGGAAAAACAAACAATAGACAGACAGCTATTCGTTTTTTGATTCTAACAGTTATTATTACAATTTTATCTACTTTATTTGTTTATGTGGCATCGATTTTTAATATCATGTCAGAAAAACTTGCGAAACCAGTAGGGGATTTACTGTTATTTTTACTTAGTTATAGTGCACAAACAAAGTGGGTATTTCATAAAGAATAAGAGGATAAATCAATGATTTATCCTATTTAAAAAAATTTTTTTAAATAAAAAATGTTGATAAAATCAAAGAAAATTAAAAAAATAAATAAATTTGAACTTCAAAGTATTTACATTTTATGTTCTTCGTGTATAATACAAACCGTATTCAAGGAGGAAAGTAAAATGGATTTTGAAAAAGTAAAAGAGATCATTGTTGATTCATTAAGTTGTGATGAAAGTCAAGTTACAATGGAAGCAAATTTAAAAGATGATTTAGAAGCTGATTCTTTAGATGCTGTTGAATTAATTATGCAAATTGAAGAAGAATTTGAAGTAGAAATTCCAGATGAAGTTGCTTCTAACATGAAAACTGTTAAAGATATCGTAGATTATATTGAAGCAAACAAATAGTAAAGAGGTGTCGCTGAGGCGACTATATATTTTATAATAAGCTTTGAATTTCAAAGCTTATTATTTTACTATATGCTTTGAACTTCAAACAAAGGAGAATGCTATGAAATTAGATTTCATTAAACAAATTATGAGTGAGTTTGATCAATCAAATGTCACTAAAATGAAAGTAGAAATAGATGATTTAAAAATAGAATTAGAAAAAGAAAGTGAAAAAGTTGAATATGTAAAACCATTAGAAAAAGAAAATAAAATGGTTGCAGAAGTTAATACCAAAGAGTCTACAGGTACACCTGTAAAATCACCAATTGTAGGTGTTTTCTATGGTGCAAGTTCACCTGAAAGTGATCCGTATGTTACTGTTGGAAAGACAGTTAAAAAAGGAGATATTATTTGTATTATTGAAGCAATGAAGGTGATGAATGAAATTAAGGCACCATGTGATGGAACGGTTACATCAATTCTTGTAGAAAATGAAGCGCTTGTAGAATATGATCAAGCTTTAATGGTTATTGAAGAAAATGTTTAAAAAGATATTGATTGCTAATCGCGGTGAAATAGCCGTTAGAATTATTCGTTGTTGTAAAGAAATGGGAATTGAAGCCGTTGCTGTTTATTCTTCAGCAGATGCCACTTCTTTACATGTTCAATTAGCAGATGAAGCTTACTGTATTGGACCTGCTAAAAGTAGTGAGAGTTATTTAAATATGGAAAATATTTTATCAGTAGCTACTTTATCAGGGTGTGATGCAATTCATCCTGGATTTGGTTATTTATCTGAAAATTCGACGTTTGCCAGACTTGTTGAAAAATGTGGTATGACTTTTATTGGTCCAAGTGGTGATGTGATTGATCAAATGGGGAATAAAAGCGTTGCTCGACAAATGATGATTGAAGCAGGAGTTCCAGTTGTTCCTGGAAGTGATGGCAGTATTGAATCTGTCAGTCAAGGAAAAGAAATTGCTAGAAAGATTGGTTATCCGGTTTTAATTAAAGCTTCTGCCGGTGGTGGTGGAAGAGGTATGAGAAAATGTTTTAAGGAAGAAGATTTTGAAAATGCTTATTTAACAGCTAAAGCGGAGGCAAAGGCTTGTTTTGGTGATGATGATATGTATATGGAAAAATTGATTCTAAATCCTAAACATATTGAATTTCAAATTTTAGCTGATCATTTTGGTAATGTTATTCATTTAGGAGAAAGAGATTGTTCAATTCAAAGAAGAAACCAAAAGATGATGGAAGAATCTCCAAGTAAAGCTTTAAGTCAAGAGCTTCGAGAAAAGATGGGAAATGATGCTATCAAAGCAGCTAAAAAAGTAGGATATGTTAATGCAGGAACTATTGAATTTGTTTTAGCACCGGATGGAAAATATTATTTTATTGAGATGAATACGCGTATTCAAGTTGAACATCCAGTAACAGAGATGGTAACGGGGGTTGATTTGGTTCGTGAACAAATTAGAATCGCTGCACATTTAAAATTGAATTATAAACAAAGTGATATTGAATTAAAGGGACATGCCCTTGAATGTCGTATCAATGCTGAAAATCCTCAAGAAGGTTTTAGACCTTCACCAGGGATTGTTAGTAGTTTACATATTCCAGGAGGTTTTGGGGTACGTATTGATACAACTTTATATCAAGGTTATCAAGTGTCTTCTCATTATGATTCAATGATTGCTAAGGTAATCGTTCATGGAAGAAATCGTATTGAAACAATTCGTAAAATGCGTAGGGTCTTAAGTGAATTAGTGATTGATGGTATTGATACGAATCAAGAATTACAGTATTTGATTTTACATGAAAGTGATTATGTCAAAGGAAATTTTGATACAAGTTTTATTGAAAAACATTTAGATGAGTTGGTGAATGAAAGATGATGGAACAGTTATTTAAGGAAAGAAAAGAAAAACTTCATTTATTTAAGTCATTAAGAAAAAAAAGAGAAAATGAAAGAAAAGAAGTTCCTGAAGGACTTTATACAAAATGTCCAAAGTGTAAAGAATTGATTCTTACAAGTAAACTTAAAAAAAATATGTCAGTTTGTCCTCACTGTGGAAATCATTTAAAGATTACTGCTTATGAAAGATTAGAAATGATTTATGATCAAGGAAAATATAAAGAACTCTATAAAAGTACACAAAGAGTAAATCCTTTAGAATTTCCCGGATACGATGAAAAATTAGAAATTCTACAACAAAAAACAGGTTTAAATGAAGCTGTTGTTGTAGCAAGTGGAAAAATAAATGGGACAAAGGTGATTACTTGTGTGATGGATTCACGTTTTTTAATGGGTAGTATGTCTTCTATTGTAGGTGATAAAATCACGAAAGCTATTGAACATGCAACCAAAAGAAAGTATCCACTCATTATTTTTACAGCTTCAGGAGGCGCTAGAATGCAAGAAGGAATTTATTCCTTAATGCAAATGACAAAAACCTCCGCAGCTCTTGCTAGACATCACCAAGCAGGTTTACTTTATATTTCCTATATTACCCATCCAACAACAGGAGGAGTAACAGCTTCATTTGCAAGCTTAGGAGATATTATTATTGGTGAACCTCAAGCATTGATTGGATTTGCAGGAAGACGTGTCATTGAAAGTACGCTTAAACAAAAATTACCGGAAAACTTTCAAACAACAGAATTTATGGAAGAACAAGGATTTGTTGATTTAATTGTGAAACGTCAAGAAATGCGTTCAACACTTATTAGAATTTTAAAAATGCATGGTAAGGGGGCATAAAGATGTCTTTAAGTCAAGTAGAAAAAGAAATTGAAAAGTTACAAAAAGAACTTCTTGATTGCAATCAAGAAAGAAAAAAAGAAATCGAAAGTCAAATCAAAAAACAAGAAGAATATTATCAACATCTTTCACCTTATGATCATGTTTATCTTGCTAGAAAAAGTACACGACCAAATATTAAAGATTATATCAATCATCTCTTTGATGATTTTATTGAATTACATGGAGATCGTTTAGCAAAAGATGATGGTTCAATTGTTGGAGGTATTGGTTTATTTAATCAACAACCTGTAACAATTATTGGTCATTTAAAAGGAAAAACTTTAGAAGATAATTTAAAATGTAATTTTGGAATGTCTTCACCAGAAGGCTATCGAAAGGCAATGCGCTTAATGAAACAGGCAGAAAAATTTAAACGTCCTATTATTGCTTTTGTCGATACTCCAGGAGCTTATCCAGGAATGGAAGCAGAAATGCATGGAATTGGAGAAGCAATTGCTCGAAATCTTTTAGAAATGTCTCTTTTAAAAGTTCCTATTATTACTATTGTTATTGGTGAGGGAGGTTCTGGAGGAGCTTTGGCTTTAAGTGTAAGTGATCGCTTAGTCATGTTAGAAAATAGTGTTTATTCGATTTTATCTCCTGAAGGATTTGCTTCTATTTTATGGAAAGATCAAGAAGGAAAGCGTGTTGCAGAGGCTGCAAGCTTAATGAAATTAACAGCTAAGGATCTTTATGAGCGTCATATTATTGATCATATCATAGATGAAGATTTAAAAGGGGCTACTGTTGAAAGTTATGAAGTTTATCGACAAATAAAAGAATATTTAAATACAAATCTTAAAGAATTACAAAAGTTATCAACATCTCAATTGATTAATAAACGTTATGAAAAATATAGAAAGATAGGACAAGTATTTTAAAGGAGAAAAAGATGAATGGAATTGAAATTGTTTCTACAGGTTATGCCAAAATTGAAAAGACTTTAGATAATCAACAACTTGAACAAATGGTAGAAACATCTAATGAATGGATCGTTTCACGAACGGGTATTTTAAAAAGACATCTTTCAGATAAATCAAGTGCCTTTCTAGCTATTGAAGCTGCTAAAAAAGCAACTCAAAATCAAGATTTAAGTCAACTTGCTTTAATTATTGTAGCTACGATGACACCAGAAAATAATACGCCAAGTAATGCCTGTCTTGTACAAAAAGCTTTAGGTTTAAATCATCAATCAATGATGTGTTTTGATATTAATGTTGCTTGTAGTGGTTATGTTTATGCTTTAAAAGTTGCTCAAAGCTTGTTAGAAGAAAATCAATATGGACTTGTTATTGGAAGTGAACAATTAAGCTCTATTGTAGATTATCAAGATCGTAATACGTGTATTTTATTTGGAGATGGTGCAGCCGCTACGTTGATTAAAAAAAGTCAAAAGCTTTTTTATAGTTATTTAGATAGTGATGGAAATGAAGAAGTACTATTTTCTAAAAGAAATGATTATTTAAAAATGAAAGGTCAAGATGTTTTTAAATTTGCTATTAAAGCAATTCCTTTAAGTATTGATCATGTCTTAAACCAAGCAAAAATGACATTAAGTGATATTGATTACGTGATTTGTCATCAAGCAAATGAAAGAATTATTAAACATGTTTATAAAAAATATCAATGTTCAAGTGAAAAGTTTTATATGAACTTACAAGAATATGGAAACACCTCAGCAGCGAGTATTCCATTAGCTTTAGCGAAGATGAATGAACAAGGATTACTTCAAAAAGGAATGAAAATCATTCTCGTTGGCTTTGGTGGAGGACTTACTTGGGGTGCAATTTTAATGGAATGGTAAGGAGAACAAAATGAAATTAAATGAGTTATTAAATATTAAATATCCTATTATTCAAGGAGGAATGGCCAATATTGCTACCGGTGCTTTTGCTGCGAGTGTTTCTAATGCAGGAGGTTTGGGTTTGATTGGAGCTGGAGGAATGAATGCTAAAATGTTAAAAGCAGAAATTCAAGCATGTAAAAAATTAACAAATCAACCTTTTGGTGTCAATATTATGTTACTCAATCCAGATGCCAAAGAAATGGCACAAATCGTTATTGATGAACATGTCCCAGTTGTGACAACTGGTGCTGGAAATCCAGGTGTATATATAAAAATGTGGAAAGAAGCAGGAATTAAAGTTTTACCTGTTGTTCCTAGTGTGGCTCTTGCTAAAAGATTAGAACGTGCAGGTGTGGATGGTTTAATTGTTGAAGGTTGTGAAGCAGGAGGACATATTGGTGAAGCAACGACTATGGCGCTTGTTCCTCAAGTTGTAAGTAATGTTTCTATTCCTGTTATTGCTGCAGGAGGGATTGCCAGTGGCAAGCAAATGTTAGCAGCTTATGCCTTAGGTGCTTGTGGTGTACAAATTGGAACAGTTTTACTCGCAAGTAAAGAATGTCCAATTCATGAAAATTATAAACAAGCAATTTTAAAGGCAAAAGATACTTCGACAACTGTTACAGGAAGAATTAATGGAACACCAGTAAGAATCTTAAAAAATAAAATGGCAAAAGCTTATATTCAAAAAGAAAAAGCAGGAGCAGATATGATGGAACTTGAAAAATATACTTTAGGTTCATTAAAAAAAGCTGTTTTTGAGGGAAATGTTGATGAAGGTTCTTTGATGGCAGGACAAGTTGCAGGAATGATTCATGAAATTAAACCCGTTAAACAAATTTTAGAAGAAATGATGAGTGAGTTACAAGAAACTTATTCAAATTTGGAGATTTAAAATGTTAGAAATCAATCAAAAAAGCTTAACTGTTCCTTTAATTCAAGGAGGAATGGGAGTTGGTGTTTCTCTAGGAAGTTTGGCAGGGCATGTTGCTAAGTGTGGAGCGATGGGGGTTATTTCTACAGCGCATCCAGGTTACAAGGAAGATGATTTTGAAAGTAATCATCGTCAAGCAAATATTCGTGCTTTAAAAAAAGAAATTTTAAAAGCACAAAAGCTTTCTCAAGGAAAAGGTTTAGTAGCCATCAATGCGATGGTTGCTTTAAAAGATTATGAGGAATTGATCAATGCAGCATTAGAGAGTAAAGTTGATGCTATTATTTCAGGAGCTGGACTTCCTTTACATTTACCAGAATTAGTAAAAGATCATGATGTTTTAATTGCTCCAATTGTTTCAAGTGGTAAAGCCTGTAAGGTAATCATAAAACATTGGCTCAAAAAATATCAACGTACACCAGATTTTATTGTTATTGAAGGAAGCCAAGCAGGTGGACATTTAGGGTTTAAAAAAGAAGATTTAGAAAATCAAACATGTCAAAGTTTAGAAGAAATTTTTAAAGATGTTGAAGAAATTGTAGAAAATAATAAATTGAACATTCCTATTTTTATAGCAGGAGGAATCAGTCAAAGAAGTGATGTTAAGCATTTCTTTGATCTAGGTGTCGATGGTATTCAAGTAGCAACACGCTTTATTACAACTTATGAATGTGATGCTTCTATCAAATATAAAGAAGCCTTCTTAAAAGCTAGAAAGGAAGATATTGGTTTTGTTTCTTCTCCTGTTGGAATGCCAGGAAGAGCAATGCAAAATAGTTTTGTTAAAAAAACCAAGAAAGAAAAAATACCTGTTAAAAAATGTTATCAATGTTTAATTCCTTGTGATGTTAAAAATACACCTTATTGTATTTCAAGAGCTTTAATAGAAGCAGTTAAAGGAAATTTAGAGGATGGTCTTATTTTTACAGGAGCTCATGGTTATAGGCAAGATCATTTGATGCATGTTGATGAAGTGATTCATGAATTAATGGAGGATGACAAATGAAATTAGGAATTATTTATGCTGGTCAAGGAAGTCAAGTTGTGGGAATGGGAAAATCATTTTATCCTCGTGAAATCTTTGATCAAAATGAAGATTTAAAGGAATTATGTTTTAATGGACCACTTGAAAAACTATCTTATACACCATATACCCAACCATGTATGGTGATGGTTGCAACAATCATTACAGATTTATTAAAAGAACATGGAATTGTGCCTGATTATACAGCAGGTCTTTCTTTAGGGGAATATTCAGCATTATATTGTGCAGGTGTTTTTAAAAGACAACAAGTGATTGATCTTGCGCGTTTTAGAGGAAAAGTCATGCAAGAAGCAGTATCAGAAATTGAAAGTGAAATGATTGCCGTTTTAGGAATGAAGGAAGAACTTTTACAAGATTTGTGTCATCAAGCAAGTTCATTAGGGGTTGTTTCTGTTTCTAATTATAATTGTCCTGGTCAACTTGTTGTTGCTGGTGAAAAGAAGGCTGTGGAAAAAGTTAAAGAATTAGCTTTAGAAAATAAAGCGAGAAGAGTGATTGCTTTAAATACGAGTGGACCTTTTCATACGTCTTTATTAAAAGAAGCGTCACTTGCTTTAAAAGAAAGATTTAAAAAAGAAACTTTTCATGAAATGAAAATACCTGTTATTTTTAATACTTTAGGTCATGAAATCGAATATCAATCAATACCAGAAATTTTAGAAAAGCAAGTGATGTCACCTGTTTACTTTGAAAAAAGTATTCGCTATATGATAGATCAAGGTGTTGATACGATCATTGAAGTAGGACCAGGAAAGGTATTAAGTGGTTTTGTTAGAAAGATAGATCGAAGTATTCAGCTTTATCAAATAGAAGATATGGAATCATTGAAAAAAACAGTGAAAGCTTTGAAGGGAGAATAAAATGAGATTAGAAAATAAAATTGCTCTTGTTACAGGTGGAGGACAAGGTATTGGTAAAGAAATTGCTAAAACATTAGCTTTAAATGGTGCTTTTGTTTTAATTAATTATATAGATTTAGGGAATAATCAAGAAATTGCTCAAATGACAAAAAATGAAATTGAAAGTCTTGGAGGAAAATGTGAAATCTTACCTGCAAATGTAGCAAGTTATGATGAAACATTAGAGATGTTTAAAACAATTAAAAATGAATATGGAAGATTGGATATTTTAATTAATAATGCAGGAATTACAAAAGATGGCTTAATGTTACGCATGAAAGAAAATGATTTTGATGCAGTTATTGATGTCAATTTAAAAGGAACATGGAATTGTATGAAACATGCGACAAAATTAATGATGAAACAAAAATATGGACGTATTGTTTCTATGTCATCTGTTGTAGGCGTTATGGGAAATGCTGGACAAGTCAATTATGCTGCTAGTAAATCAGGAATTATTGGAATGACAATGTCTCTTGCTAGAGAGGTTGGAAGTCGTGGTATTACTGTTAATGCAGTAGCACCAGGTTTTATTCAAACAGCAATGACAGATGTTTTAAGTGATGATATTAAAGAACAAATGAAAAGTCAAATTCCTTTAGGAGCATTTGGAAGTGTTCAAGATATTGCAAATGCAGTTGTTTTTCTAGCAAGTGATGAAGCAAAGTACATTACTGGACAAACATTGCATGTTGATGGTGGCATGGCTATGTAAAGGAGAAGCATATGAAAAGAAGAGTTGTCGTAACAGGAATAGGTGCTTTAACACCTATTGGAAATAATGTAAATGATACATGGAAGGGTATTTTAAATCATCAATGTGGGATTGATTTGATTCAATCATTTGATACTTCAAATATGAAGGTAAAAGTAGCAGGTGAATTAAAGAACTTTGAAGCTACTGAATATTTAGATAAAAAAGATGTTCGTAAAATGGATAAATTTATTCAATATGGACTGATTGCAGCTAAAGAAGCTATCAAAGATTCTAAATTAGAGATAGATTCTATAAATCATGATCGTTTTGGGGTAGTAGTATCAAGTGGTATTGGAGGATTAGGATCTATTGAAGAAAATCATCAACGTGGTTTAAAGAAAGGATTTGATCGTGTTTCTCCATACTTTATTCCTATGACCATTGTTAATTTAGCAGCTGGTCAAATTGCCATTGCCTTTAAAGCACAAGGACTTGCTACATGTCCTGTAACAGCTTGTGCAGGAGGCACAAATGCTATTGGTGATGCCTTTAGAAATATTCGTGATGGTTATTTAGATGTAACCATTGCTGGAGGTTGCGAAGCAAGCATTACACCTCTTGGTATTGGTGGTTTTACATCAATGAAAGCTTTAAGTGAATCACATGATCCCAAACGTGCCTCCATTCCTTTTGATAAAGAAAGAAATGGTTTTGTCATGGGCGAAGGAGCAGGAATGCTTGTTTTAGAAGAACTTGAACATGCTAAAGCAAGAGGGGCACATATTTATTGTGAGATGGTAGGTTATGGTGTTAGTTGTGATGCTTATCATATGACAGCTCCAGCTCCTGAAGGTATTGGAGGTGCTAAAGCAATGATCAATGCACTTCAAGATGCTTCTCTTGAAGCTAATCAAATTGATTATATTAATGCTCATGGAACATCAACACCGATGAATGATAAGTTAGAAACGGCTGCAATCAAAAAAGCTTTTAAAAATCATGCTCATAAAGTAGCTGTATCTTCAACAAAAGGAAATACAGGTCATTGTTTAGGAGCTGCTGGTGGAATTGAAGGTGTTTTATGTGTTAAAGCATTAGAAGATAACTTTATTCCAGCAACTATTAATTATCAAAATTTTGATGAAGAATGCGATTTAGATATTGTTGCAAATCATGGAAGAAAACAAGTATTAAATTATGTAATGTCAAATTCATTAGGTTTTGGAGGGCATAATGCCTCAATTATTTTTAAGAAATATGGAGAAGAGTAATGGAACTTAATAGTAATCAAATACAAGAAATCAATCCTCATCGTTATCCTTTTGCTTTAGTAGATCGAATTACAGATTATAAACCAGGTGAGTATGCTAAAGGAATCAAATGTGTCAGTGTTAATGAAATGCATTTTTGTGGACATTTTCCAAGTCATCATGTCATGCCAGGAGTTTTGATTGTTGAAGCTTTGGCACAAGTAGGATGTATTGCTATTTTATCAAAAGAAGAAAATAAAGGAAAAATTGCTTTTTTTGGTGGTATTAAAAATTGTCGTTTTAAAGGACAAGTAACACCAGGGGATGTTTTAGAAATGGAATGTGTTCTTACTAAACAAAAAGGACCCGTAGGAATTGGTGAAGCTATTGCAAAAGTAAATGGTAAAGTTGTTTGCAAAGCTGAACTTACATTTGCAATTCAATAATCTTGAATTGCAATTTTTTTTATTTTATCATGATAAAGAGGTGAAACTATGAAACTGATAGAGCTAGAAGAAGTTGATTCAACAAATGATTATTTAAAAAGAGAATATCAAAATTTACCTATGCAAACATGTGTCACTGCCAAATATCAAACAAAAGGTAGGGGTAGAAATGGTCATGTTTGGGAAAGTCATGCAAATGAGAATTTGATTATGAGTTTTTTATTTAAAGATTTTCATAAAATAGAAGATGCTTGGAAAATGACACAATTAGCAACATGTAGTGTTGTTGGTTTATTGGATCGCAATCGTATTAAAGCAACGATTAAATGGCCGAATGATATTTATGTTGATGGAAAAAAGATTTGTGGTATTTTAGTAGAAACGATCTTAGATCCTGATTTAAAAGGAGTCATTGTAGGAATAGGATTGAATGTTAATAATGAAGATTTTCAATCAATGAAACAAATTACTCATAAAGAGTATAAAATATCTAAACTTGCTATTGGACTGAAAACATTTATGTTGATTTATTATAATTTATATCAAACAAATCAGTTTCATAAGGTTTTAGAATACGCTAATAGTATTTCTTATTTAAAAGATCAATGGGTAGAATATGGTGATTATGGAGAAGTTTGTTTTCAAAAGCTATTAGATGATGGTTCTGTTTTATTTGTTGATCGACAAGGAAAAACATATAAACAGGTAATTAATGAAATATCTTTACATAATAAATAAAAGTGCAGGCTTAAGCCTGCACTTTTACAATATAACAGTATTTCTTATAAAAGGATATGCCATATCCTTTTACATGAAGATATCCCTCACTGATGATTTCTTCTTCATATTTATTATCAATGATTTGTTGGGCTCCTTCACTTGCATCACTTATTAAATCTTTAACGCTCTTAGAATGTTTACATTCTAAAACAAGAGCTGTCTGAAAGATTTGTTTAGGAAAGATACATAAATCAAATCTTCCATGCACCGCTTCTCGATTTGATTTGATCTTTTTACCACTAAAGAGTCCTAATAGAAAACCATGATAGAAAGATTCTTCATTATCAAAGTAACTGATACTTCTAGATAAGATATCGCCTAGTATTTCATTTGCATGATCAACGTCTCCTTTAACAAGACTTTGATAAAGATTTTCTTTTCTTACAAAAGTATAGTCTTCAAAATAAGACATGAATGTTTGTTTATAGATTTCATAGACTTCTTTATTGGGAATAATCAGTTTATACTTATTTTCTCCTAAATCTTCTTTTATCTTTAAATATCCTGTAAGTAAAAGAAAACTATAGATATTATTAATATTATCCATTTCTCGATAAGTAAGTTCAGGTTTGATATATTTCGTTAAAGACTTTCCTTGAATGAGTTGTTCAAATTCTTCATGAAGTTCATCACTGCCATTTTGAATATAGTTGACAACAAGATCATTTCCACTGGTATTTGCCCAGAAGGAAATAGGTTTGTTATCTGAGCTATTTAATTTACAATCAACATACATAAGTGTACTCCAAGGATTATAGATTTCTATGTTTCCAAATAAATAACCATCATACCATTCTTTAACTTCATCTACATAATCTGTTAGATTATAATCTTTTAATAATTGTAAGATTTCTTTTTTTGTAAAGCCAAAATACTCATTACCCTATCTTTTTAAATAATAATTTATTTAGAAGAGATGAGATAAAGTTTGTTGAAAGAAACAATGATAATATAAGTGAACTTTATTCTCTTTCAGATTTTAAAACAGCTGGTAAGATGGGGGTTAGAAAATCAGATGATTATATGAAAAACTATTTTGTTTCACAATATGGAGCCATTAAAGATGTTGATTTTTCACCTTTATTTCAAAAACTGATTTTAGGAGAAAAAAATCAAGATGGAAAGAAAAATAATCTGGAATTGTAAATTTTTATAAATTTTTATAAATTTTGTTGATTTTTTATAAAAATGAGCATAACATATAAGTGTACTTAATGAGTGCACAAGTTGTTAACTAAGCTTTAGTAGTAACCTCCCGTTATAAGGGTTCAGGTGAGACTAGAGCTTTTATTTTATAAAAAGGAGAAAATTATGTTAAAAGGTAAATAATTTGTAAAAGATACAATAGTAACAGCAATATTGGTAGATGGAGGATTTTATAGACGTAGAGCTTATGCTCGGTTAGGAGATAAATCTCCAAAAGAAAGAGCTGATGAATTAGAATCATATTGTAAAAGACATTTAAACGAAAAAATATATGGAATTCAGACATCTCATAGATTATATAGAATTTTTTATTATGATTGTTTACCAGTTTCTAAAAATATATATAATCCTTTAACAAAAAAACAAGTTGATTTATCTAAAACGGATACATATAAATGGGCAACAGAATTTTTTGATTTTCTAAAAGAAAAAAGAAAATTTGCATTGAGATATGGGCAATTGGCGGAAGGACAAGCTCATTATTCATTAACAGAAAAAACATTTAAAAAATTATGTAATGGTACTATTAAATTTGAAGATTTAGAAGAAAAAGATTGTATTCTTCAAATTGAACAAAAGGGAGTAGATATGAGGATTGGGTTAGATATTGCTTCATTAGCATATAAAAAGCAAGTAGATCAAATTGTTTTAATATCAGGAGACAGTGATTTCGTTTCTGCAGCTAAGCTTGCAAGAAGAGAAGGTATAGATTTTATTTTAGATCCACTTGGAGCACCTGTAAAACCTGATTTATTTGAGCATATCGATGGGTTAAGAACATGCGATTCAAATTTTAAAATTTCAGATAAAAAATAGCAAAAAAAATTACATTTACAAGTTGTTATATTTTATAATTAGGTTTAATAAAAGATATTACATTTAAAAAGAGAACGGTTCGCAATTAACGATTGTTCTCTTTTTGTTAACTTTTTTTAATTGTTATAGTGTTGTTAATTTTCAAAAATATTTCTTACAAAGTACGCTAAATAATTTGATTAATTATTATTTTTTATTTGATATATTGTAGTTCTTGTAATTTTTGATAGATTTGGTTTGCAAGTAATTGATTGAATGTATCATTACCTGCGAATTTGTCTTCTTTTAGAAGACTTGATGGGATATAGCTATTTGTAAGATCTTTTTGATCTTGTTCAGTAGCTGTAATATTTGCATCTTTTAAGCCATTTGTAAGAAGATAAGTTCTAAAGTCTAAGAAATGATCTTTATGTTCTTCTTTTAAGATGTTATTATCGTCTCTTACAAGGTTGTTTTGTCTTTTTGATGTCATTGATACAACAATATATTTTTGTGTTTTAATTTGGTTTAAAATAGCTCTTTGATAAGTGATTGTACGATATACATCTTGGTTGTTTTGTTTATCATAGTTTCCAGAAAAGATAATAACGATATCATTTTCATTGAATTCAGGAAGTGTTGCTTCGATTTGTGCAGGAGCTGTTAGGGTAACAGCTTTTCCAGATTTCTCTCTTGTAAATGTATGAATATTACGAGATGAATCGTAAGCTAAAGTTCCTTTAATACCTTGAATGGTAACTTCATCGAAGTTTGATCCACTATTTTTTAAAGCTTCTACTTGTTCACCTTTTTCATTATAGAAAGTAAGGTCTACAGCTTCTTTATCACCAGGGATGGTGATATTATTAGCGAAAATCTTTGTTCTTCCTACACGAATAGATAAATCAAAAGTTGTATCTTGGTTTCCACCGAATTTAATAATTTCACTATTTGTAAGTGATTCTAAATTAAGTGGGTAACTAGCAAATTCACTTCCCAAGGTAAAGCTATCGCCAATACAATAAATACGTTGACTATTTTTTTCTTTTTTTGTTTTTGTTTTTGTTGTTTCTTCTTTTGTTGTAGTTGTTGTTTTTTCTTCTGATTGGTATTTTTTAGCGTTTTGACTTGTTGAAAAACGGTCATAACCAATTAAACCAACAATCATAGCAAGTAAAACAACAACAGTAATAGAAAAAGTAACTTTTTTCATATTAGTAATAGTAGTAATGACTACCAGATAGAGATTTTGCTTTTGTTAAAACACTTCCTAAAACGTTTACATTATTTCTTTGAAGTAGTTTTACACAATTTGCAGCATCTTTTTTATTAGTATCTTGTGAAGAAATAGCAAAAATAGTCCCGTCAACGGCATTTCCTACAGGAATGGCATCAGATATCATTCCAACAGGAGCACAGTCAATAATAATGAAATCAAATGATTTCTTTAATTCATTAATATAATCTTTAAATACATGTGATCCTAATAATTCAGAAGGATTAGGAATATGAATCCCACTTGTTAAAACAGCCATAGTACCTGCAAAAGAAGGGGCTTTTACACTTTGGAAGTATTCAACATTTAATTTTTTAGTTTGACGATATTCAAGTAAAGCATCTGTTAAACCATGTTTGTTTGATAATCCCATATATTTATGTAAAGTATTTTTTCTTAAATCACAATCAATTAATAAAACTCTATTATATTTTGTTGCAAAAATATAAGCAAGGTTAATAGATAGTGTTGTTTTTGCTTCACCAGCTTGTGATGAAGTAATACAAATTGATTTAATGTCTTTGTCTACTGTAGAAAATTCAATGTTTGTACGAATATGACGAAAGATTTCAGTATAATCAAATTGGCTATGTTTTTTATTTTTCTCTAAAATATTTAATGTTTTTCTTTTACTCGTTTTTTTTGCCATAATTATCTCCTTTTAAATATTTTTTTAAAGAAGGATGTTTTTCCTTCAATAGGATCAACTTCTTCATTGTTGATGATATGTAGAGGATTTTCATACATTAATGTATGAATATCTTCATAACTATATTTCTTTACAAGTAAATCAAAGACTTCTTGTAAACAAGGAGAACGATGTCCGTCACAACGATGAGTATCCGTTGCAATTACATGAAGTAATCCTTGATTTAATAATTGATAAGCAAACTTTTGAGCATGTTTACCATGATATCCCAAAAAGCTTGTTGCATTAGCTTGAATAAGATAACCATTATCTATAAAATCTTGAATTCTTTCGATATCTAAAGAATCTTTAAAGTATCTTTCAACATGAGCAATAACGGGAGTATATCCTTTATATTGAATTTCATAAAGACGATCTTCTACTTCATTTTCATTTCCTAATTCTTTTCTAACATCAAATTCTACAAGTAAATAATGGGTATTTTCAATAGGTATAAAGATGTTTTGTTCAAGTGCTTCTAGATAATCATGATTTAAGAAGAGTTCACACCCTTCTAAAACCTCAATATTATAAACTTTAGCAAGCTCTTTTAAATCATGAATTCTATCTTTAATAACTTCTAAATCTTTTAAAGTGTGTTTTCCAGAAACAACATGAGGTGTTGCGACAATCGTAGAAATACGATTATTTTTAGCTTTTTCTAAAGCCTTTTTAGCATCTTCAAGTGATGGCATTCCATCATCTATATCCCATGCATAATGACCATGTATATCAATAAAAGCCATAACTAATCCTCAAAATAAGGAATAACGCCAAGATTTGGAATTTTTAAATATTTTTCAACGTCTTCTTGAGTATGTAAACGATTATCTAACATAAATCTAATAAAGATAATACCAATACTTAAAATAGCACCTACTAAACCACCAATAACTATATTTTTAGGAACACTTGGTGAAACAGGTGATGTTTGAAGTTTTGCATCATCAACTGTTGTAATATTGTTGATATTTAAAGTTTCTTTCACTTCATTTGTGAAGACATTAACCGTTGTATCAACAATTCTTTTACTGAGTTGTGGATCAGTTGTTGTTGCTGAAATAGAAATAATTTGGGTATCTGTTTCATTTGAAATAGATAAAGCAGAAGAAACAACATTTGTATCAACATTTAATTCTTTAGCAACTTTACTTTGAATATTGTTTCCTCCAAGTAAAGCTACATAGTTTTTAGTCATCGAATTATTTGAGTTAATTTGTGAATAGTCAACGATTCCTTCGTTAACTTCTGGTTTTGGGAAAATACGAGCCGTTGATTCATATTTTTTACTAACAAAGAAAATAGTAAAAGCTCCCACTAATATAGCACAAATCAATGTTGAAATAATAATGATATGTAAATGTTCTTTTAATACTTGAAACAATTCAGCTAAATTAATTTCAATCTCTTCATTTTGGATTTCTTGATTATCCATTACTTAATCTCCTTTAATACATATTTTTATAAACAATTATAGATACTACGTCGATGCTCATTATCTAACAAAAGCCTTTAAAAATCAACAGAATTAGATTTTTTTATAGAAGTCTTATTATATAAGGAAAGGAAAAGTCATAAATTCGACCGTTTAGTTGTAAAAATCGACCGCTCAGTAACTAAAGTGAAAAAATATCAAAATAAATCAAAATAAATTGACAAAAAATAACATATTTATTGATATTTTAACAAATCACGGTATAATACGAGTGATTATAGATGAACTCGAAAATACGTCGTATTAACTTTGAAAAATTGAGGGGGGGGGGTACAAATATGTACATAAAAAAGTATTTTTTAGAATTAAAAAGAATATTTATATCGAAACAAATAAGTATGATTTTATCAAAGCTTTTTATATTATGTAATACATGTAAAAGAAGGCTTAATGAATTATACTTATTTTTTGTAAGTAAGATGGGATATGTGTATCCTCTCAATTAATGAGTGGTTTAAAAAATTTGAAAGTAATCATGATGACAAAAGATAAATAGAAAAGAATCGTCGCTGTGCCGCGTTGTTTTCTCTTATCTTATATATTAGAAAAGAGTCCAATAGAATTATTGGATGGGCGAAGCATGCTCAAATGGAGGTTATTGTATGTTTGATAATTGGTATGTTGTTCAAGTAAGAACAGGAAAAGAAGAAGAAATCGTTAAGAAATGTCAGTTCTATATTGATCATGATATTTTACTTGATTGTTTTATTCCAATCACGAAAAAGAAAAAGAAATATCATGGTACATGGCATATTGTCGATGATATTCTTTTTAAGGGATATATCTTTATGATTACTGATAAAGTTGAGCAACTTTATACAGAACTGAAAAAGATACCAGATCTTACAAAGCTTTTAGGAAATGATGGAGAAGACATCTATCCTATATATCCTCAAGAAGCCATGTTTTTAACAAAGTTTTCTAATAGAAATCATGTGGTTGATATGTCTCGAGGTGTTATCGAAAATGATAAGATTATTATTACAGATGGTCCTTTAATGAATCTGGAAGGATATATCACAAAGATAGATCGACATAAGCGAATCGCTTATGTTGATGTAGAACTACTTGGAAAGATTACAAGAGTACAAGTAGGCCTAGAGATTATTAGTAAAACGTAGTTTTATGTTTTATTTAGGGAGGGGTATAAATATGGAATTAGATTCAAATGGTGTTAGCATTGAACAGCCGATAATTCAACAAGATAACTATGAAAGTTATTTTAGAGATGAAATAGAAAAATATAAAAATACAGTAAACTATAAACCAAAATACGCATATGAATTTTTTAGAAGATTAGTAGATATTATCTTTTCTTTAGTTGCATTAATTCCTGCAGTAATTCTTATTTTAATTTTTTCAATTATTATTAGAATTGATTCAAAAGGATATCCTATTTTTTCACAAGTAAGGGTTGGGAAAAATGGTAAACTAATGAAAATACATAAACTTAGATCAATGAGAATTGATGCAGAAGCTAATGGACAAAAATGGGCTGAAGATGATGATCCAAGAATTACTAAAGTTGGTAAATTTATTAGAAAACATAGAATTGATGAATTACCTCAATTAATCGATGTATTATTTGGTAGAATGTCACTTATTGGTCCAAGACCTGAAGTGCCTAAATTAACAGTTGAATTCAATGCTGAAAGTCCAGGCTTTGTGACGAGATTAATGGTTGCACCTGGATTATCAGGATGGGCTCAAATTAACGGTGGATATAACGTAACACCTAAAGAAAAGTGGATTTTAGATAATGAGTACATAGAACAAAGAGGATTTAAAATGTATTTTAAAATCTTTTATTTAACAATTAAAACTGTATTAACAGGGGAAGGTGCTAAGTAATGGACTATTCAATTTTAATGTCTGTTTACCATAAGGAAAAGCCGGAATATTTGAAAGAGGCAATTGAGAGCATGCTTAGTCAAACTGTAAAAAGTAATGATTTTGTAATTGTATGTGATGGACCTTTAACAAAAGAATTATATGATGTTATAGAATTTTATGAAAAAGACAAATCTAACTATATTCGTAGAATTCAATTAGAAAAAAATATGGGATTAGGAAAAGCATTAAATATAGGTTTGGAAAATTGCAAAAATGAATTAGTTGCACGAATGGACAGTGACGACATTTCGGTAAACAATAGAATCGAGCTACAACTAAAGGAATTTGAGAAGAATAGTGAATTAGTTTTATGCGGAACAAATATTTCAGAGTTTTATGAATCAATTGATAATATAATAGGAAGTAGAAATGTACCATCTGAATATGTTCAAATAATAGAATTTTCAAAGAAAAGAAATCCTTTTAACCATCCATCTGTGATGTTTAAGAAAAACATTGTAAAAGAAGTTGGATCTTATTCAGAAAAATATCATTTATTCGAAGATTATTATTTATGGATTAGAATTTTAAAAAATAATTCTTATGTAAAAAATATTTCAAAAGAACTTGTGAAAATGCGTACGTCTCCAGATTTATACGCAAGAAGGGGTGGAGTTGCGTACGCTAAAGATATGATGAGATTTCATAAATGGATGTTAAGAGAAAAGTGGATAGATAAAAAACATTTTATCTTTTGTGCATTACCACATGCTATTGTTTGTGTTATACCGAATTGTTTTAGGAAGATGATATATGATTTTTTACATTAAAATTTAATTCTAAATATGTGATATTTAGAAATTATGTAATAAACATAGGTATTTTTATAAATTTTTGAAAAATATGCAAAAGTCTATGGTGTGAAACAAGTGTAAGTTAAAAAATAAAGAAAGGGAATATGTTATTTGCTCGATTGATATGAGCATTTATTTTGTGTGGATGAAAGATTTGAATAACAATAAGACTATAGTAGTGGGATTGATGGGCGGACTAGGAAATCAGTTGTTTCAATTGCAATTTGCGATAGAAATGAAAAAAAAATATGGAGCAACATCAATAATAGTTGATACATCTTACTACAATAATTATAAAATAAGATCGGTAGAGATAGATAAAATATGTAATAATGAAAATATTATTTTTACAAATGATTATAAAGATTTTAAGTATTTTCTTAGTTATAAATTGTTTTTTTTGATTCAAGGTGTTTATAGACATTTTAGAAAAAAGGGAATTAATTTTCTTTTACCGTATATTTCAAAATTTGGATTTTTTTATACAGATACAGAGGTTGATAGACTTCCAAATAATGTAATCGGTAATAAAATTTATTGTTGGGGATATTTTCAGGATGTAAATTATATAACTGATTTGGAAGAAATTAGAAATTATTTTTCAACAGAAGATTTCAAGAAAGATATATCTAGCAGAGAGGTTATTAAAATTGCAATAAGTGTTAGATGTGGAGATGATTATATATCAAAAGGCTATCCCATTTGTGATAAAGAGTATTATATGCACTCTATACAATTTATTGAAAAAAAATGTAAGTGCAAGAAGCAGTATATATTATTCACAGATGATTACGAAAAAGCAAAGTGCTATTTACCTGAAAATATAAGTTATATTAATGCTTCGAATTATAATCCAATAGATCAATTGAAATATATGGCTAAGTGCCATTCATATATTTTAAGTAATAGTAGTTTTGCTTGGTGGGGTGCTGTGTTAGGAGAATATAATCAAAAGATAGTGATTTTGCCTGAGTATTGGGACATGGCTCATAAAACAAATTCTGTGAAATTAATAATGGATGGATTTTATATATATAAGGAGGATTTTTAAATGGAATTAGTTTCGGTGATTATAACAACATATAATAGAAATGATAAATTTGAAAGAGCATTGAAATCAGTACTAAATCAAAATTATCCTAATATCGAAATTATTATAGTGAACGATTATCCGGGGGATGATTATGAATTAGTTAAGATTATAAATAAATATTCAAAATTAACAAATTTTAAAATAAAATATAAGAAAAATGATGTAAATTTAGGTGCACCATTATCTCGAAATGAAGGAATAAAGGAGACAAAAGGGAAGTATATTTGCTTTTTGGATGATGATGATGTTTTTCTACCTTTAAAAATAAGTGAGCAAGTTAAGTATATAAAAAAATCAAATACAGATTTTTGCTATGTATTTTCCAAAATATATAGAAATGGGAAATTAAGAAAAATTGTTGAGAATAGAATATTGGAAGATGATCAATTAAGTCAGGCGGTTACTAAAACGTTTGGAGGAACTTCATCGCTTTTGTTTAAAAGAGAAGTACTTGAGAATGTAAACGGCTTTTTAAAAATACCATGTGGTCAAGAATGGGAATTAGAATGTAGATGTATTTTAAATGGGTATAAAATGGGATATGTTGATAAAGTTTTGTTGTATACTTATGAAAATTCTAATGAATTAAGTATAACAAATTCTAAAAATGAAAGAAAAATAAAAGAATTATATAAATACAAATTTTTTTATTGTAATAAAATTAGTAATATGGAAATTCGAGACAAAATAGCAAGAAAGCTAAATATAGAATATAGAATCCAAAAGATTTTTTATAGTGATAAAAAAAATAATATTTTATTGTATTTCAAACAATTTGATAAAAAAAATCCATACTATTCATTAAAATTAATCATGAAATTTATAATAAAGGTTTTTCTAAAATATGATTAATTATATCTTTTTGTTTTTATATATAGTTTTTTTTGTTAAAATGATGACCATTATTTATGGTATATATAAAAAATCATTTTTTTCTTGTATGGTTGTATTGGAAATTATTTTTATTTTTTGCCCGGATTTTTTATTATTTGATTATTTCCATTTAAACCTTAATAGTTTGTTTATGATTTTTTTTACAGTGATTTTGCCTTTTATATATATTGTCGGTCAAAAGAAAATATTAGTATATTTAAAGTCGAACATAGCTCAAATATTAATGTATATAATATGCTTGGCTTCAATACTTTTTGTTTTTATATCTTCAAATAATTGTGAATATTCTATACAAAAATTTGTTTTGATTACATTAAAAATTTTGATACCTACAGTTTTATTGATATCAAATATTTCACAATTTAAAGAAGTTGATGATTTATTTAACACACTATTATATGCTATATTATTATTCTGTTTGAAATATTATTATATATGTGGTTTCTTTGGATTCCGTAGTACGTTTGAAGCAATGAGATTAGATACATACATGAGTAATTTAATTTGGATTAGTAGAATAGATTGTTTAGGGATTATTATATTTATTAAAAAAATATTAAAAAATAAGAAAGTTTTCATTTTTGATTTTCTTTCGTTATTTTTATTAACTACACAGGTCTTATTTTTGTCTTCAAGAGGTCCTATGTTGAGTTTAGCAATTGCAATGTGTATTGTAATAATTATTAATTTAAATATTAATAATGTTATTAAATATTTAAAATATACGCCACTAATTATTCTATTGCTTTTTATATCATATAAATTATTTCAATTTATTGCTGCTTCTGGTAGTATAAATTATTTTTTATACAAGCTTACTTCCTTTGGGAAAAATGGTAGTGATGCTGGAAGAATTCAATTTATGACATTATCCTTAGAAAGGTTTAAAGAATCTCCATTATTTGGGGTTGGGATTGGGCTTTTTCAAAAAGATTATTCATTTGCAAGTGAATTAGCTAGATATCCTCATAATATTATATTGGAGATTTTGTGTGAATTTGGATTGATTGGCATTACAACTTTCACGATTTTTATTTTAAAAATAATTTCGAAAATAAAAAAAGTGCCAAATTTCTTAATTTGCTTATTTACATTTTATTTTGTTAACTCGTTATTGTCAGGAGATATAGTGGGTAATTTAGAAGTATTTGTAATAGGAACATTGATTATTTCATATAATTATTTTTCTTGTAGAGAATATAGTGTTAATTAAAAATTTATATGAAAAAAGTGTTTAATACAATTCAAAATGAATAAATAGTTTAAAATATTATAAGCTGAATATAGGAAATATGTGATTATAAGTAATATGGTATTACTAGTTTTTTGTGAAAAAATATTATTAAATTCGATAAAAAAAGGAAGAATATCATATTAAATAATTAATATTTTTTAAATACTGTTGGTCTTTGGAGGTAAATATGGAAAAAATAAAGTTTAGTATTGTAATTTTAAACTACAATACAGGAAAAGAAGCAATAGAGTGCATTAGAAGTATTGAAAGAACAGATCTTTCTAAAGTTGAAGTAAGTTATATTATTGTTGATAATTGTTCAACAGATAATTCTTGTGAATTGCTAGAAAGTGAATTTAAAAATAATGATAATATTAATATTTTAAAATTAGAAAAAAACTATGGCTTTTCAAAGGGAAATAACATAGGATATCAGTACGCAAGAAAAAGATATAATCCTGAATTTATAGGAGTTATAAATAGTGATATATTATTTAATCAACATGACTTCTTTAATAAATTTTTGGATATATATAACAAAAATAATTTTTATATATTAGGTCCTGATATATATGCGCCCAAAATGAAAATACATCAAAACCCTTATAAGTTAAGAACACCAACATATGAGGAAATTGAATGTGAACTATTAAAATTTCAAAAAAAATTAGAAAAAGAAAATAAATTAATTGATAATTCACTCATAAATAAAGCAAAATTATTTATAAATAAAATAAGAATAAATAATACAAATAATTATAAAAATGAACAACATAATATTGTGCTGTATGGTGCAGCTTTATTTTTTTCTAAAAAGTTTATTCATATACAAGATGATTGTTTTTATCCAGAAACTTTTTTATATGGTGAGGAAATTTTATTATCTATTTTATCAAAAGAAAAAGGATATGAGAATATATATACACCTGATTTGCAAGTAATACATTTAGCGGGTGTATCAACAAATAAGACACATGGAAAAAATTCTACAAAAAATGGAAATATATTTAGAAATAAACAATTTATATTGTCTAGAAAAAAAATAATGGAAAGAATGAAAGAAATAAAGGGTATTAATGAATGAAAAAGTCAATAAGTAATAATTTAATGTTTACTATGTTAAAAACAGTTTCTTCTCTACTGTTTCCGTTAATTACTTTTCCTTATGCATCACGTGTTCTAGGAGTAAATAATATAGGGCATGTTCAATATTATAATTCTATTGTTAGTTATTTTGTTTTGATTGCACAATTAGGTACTGTATTATATTCTGTTAGAGAAGGATCTAAATATAAAGATGATAAAATAAAATTAAGTCAGTTTTTCAAAGAAATAATTATTATTAATTTTATCTCAACAGTAATTTCATATCTATTATTTTACATATTTGTTATTTTTTTAATGAAGAATACAGATATGATTTTAATTAGTATATGTAGCATAACAATTATGTTTACTTCGTTTCAAATAGAATGGTTATATCAAATTGTTGAAGACTTTAAATATATCAGTATTAGAGCATTTCTTATGCAATTATGTTCTTTAATATTTCTATTGCTATTTGTAAAATCAAAAAATGATTATTATATATATGCAATTATTCTAGTGGCTAGTACTACAGGAAATTGTTTTTTTAATTTATTTAATGCACGAAAGTATATTGATTTTAGTGTAAAGAATGAATTAAACATAAAAAAACATATTAAACCAATAATGATAATATTTGGGACTAGTTTGGCAACATCAATATATTTAAATTTAGATACCGTAATGCTTGGTGCGTTAAAAGGCTCTTTTGCAGTAGGATTATATACAGCATCTGTTAAAGTGGTACAAGCTGTAAAGTCCCTAATTAATTCGATTTCAAATGTTTTATTTCCTAGGCTATCAAATTATTTGGGAACAAAAAAGATAAAAGAATACAAAATATTGTTTTATAATGGTTTAAGAGGGATAATTGTTGTTACATTGCCAAGTGCTATTGGCTTATGTATGTTAAGTAAAGAAATTATTTATTTATTTAGTGGCATAGAATACATACAGGCATGGAAATCATCAATGATACTAGCAATAAATATTATTTTTTCAGTAATTGATGGTGCACTATATTATCAAGTACTGTTACCTTTTGGGCAAGAAATAAATGCAACTAAGTGTACGATATTAGGTGCAGTTAGTAATCTTATTTTGAATTTTATATTCATACCGTTTTTTTCATATAATGGTGCTGCGCTAACAACACTTATTTCAGAATTTATTGTATTTCTTGGATTGATGCATTTTTCAAATAAATCAATTAGTACGGTGAATATAATAAGATATTTAGTAAAATACAGTCTTCTGTGTTTACCAATTATTTTAATTTGCATAGTTATAAAATTGTTTTTTAATTCTGCGATTTTAATAATTGTTGTTTCTTTTATTATATCTGCAATTGTTTATTTTTTAGAATTAATTGCTTTGAAAGATAAAATGGTATTTATTGTTTTAAATAAATTAAATAGAGAGTTATAATAATGTATTAGAAAATTGAAGTTATTAAAAAATTAAAATAATTAATATGGTTTCGATTTAATAAAATATAAATTACACATCTAATGTGACAACTTAATGAAAAAGTATTTATAGATGATAAACACTTTTTCATTAAAAAAATTAAAGAGGTTGAATTAAAAAATGGAAAGGAAAAAAGTATTTTTATGACTATTTAAATTAGTCATTTTTAATTTACTTAGGTGAGGTATATGAAAATAGCAGTCGCAGGAACAGGATATGTAGGATTGAGTATCGCTACATTATTAGCACAACATCACGAAGTGATGGCTGTGGATATCATCGAAGATAAAGTGAATAAGATCAATAATAGAATCAGTCCTATTCAAGATGAATATATCGAAAAATATTTAAAAGAAAAAGAATTAAACTTAACAGCAACCTTAAATGCAGAAGATGCATATAAGGATGCTTTTTTTGTTATCATTGCTGCACCAACAAACTATGATTCAAAGAAGAACTTCTTTGATACAAGTGCAGTAGAAAGTGTAATCAAACAGGTCATGGAAATTAATCCAAATGCTATTATGGTGATTAAAAGTACTATCCCTGTAGGATATACGCAAAGTATTAGAGAGAAAACTGAAAGTAAGAATATTATCTTCTCTCCTGAATTCTTAAGAGAATCAAAGGCATTGTATGATAATCTTTATCCTTCAAGAATCATTGTAGGAACAGATATGGAAGATGAAAGATTAGTAGAAGCAGCACATACATTTGCATCACTTCTACAAGAAGGGGCAATCAAAGAAGATATCGATACATTGTTTATGGGATTTACAGAAGCAGAAGCAGTAAAACTGTTCGCTAATACATATCTAGCATTAAGAGTTTCATATTTCAATGAATTAGACACCTATGCAGAATTAAAAGGATTGGATACACAACAGATCATTAATGGAGTATGTCTAGACCCTAGAATTGGATCACATTATAACAATCCATCCTTTGGATATGGAGGATACTGTTTACCAAAAGATACAAAACAGTTATTAGCTAATTATGCTGATGTACCACAAAACTTAATAGAAGCAATTGTTGAAAGTAACAGAACAAGAAAAGACTTTATAGCTGATCAAGTATTAGAAAGAGCAGGAGCGTATGAATCAAATGATTCATATGATCAAGAAAAAGAAAATGAAGTAATTGTTGGAGTATATAGATTAACAATGAAATCAAACAGCGATAACTTCAGACAAAGCAGTATTCAAGGTGTTATGAAAAGAATCAAAGCTAAAGGAGCAAAAGTTATTGTCTATGAACCAACATTAGAAGATGGAACAACATTCTTTGGAAGTGAAGTAGTAAATGACTTAAATAAATTTAAAGAAACAAGTCAAGCAATCATAGCGAACCGCTATGATAGTTGTCTAGATGATGTAGAAGACAAAGTATATACAAGAGATTTATTTAGAAGAGATTAAAAGTTTGTTCTTCTTTGAATAATGCTAAAAGGAAATAATTTGTTATGAAGAGTAGCACTAGAGTGTTGCTCTTTCTTTTTATGTTATAATGTAAACGGTTACAAAACTATAAAACTATATTAAAAATAGGGAGGATTTTATGGAATTATTATATATCTGGATTGGTGATAATCCAATTGATACATTACAACAAGAATTTTGTTTTACACCTGAATATGATATTCATTTTGATTATTTAAACAATGAGTTGTTTATTCAAAAGAAAAATATACCTAATATTTTTAAAACGGACAATATATTAAATATTAGTGGTGTAGTTGGTGAAAATGGGACAGGGAAAACTATATTATTAAATAAACTAGGGAGCATATCTGATACTAAATTAAAATCACAAAAATCAAAAGTAAAAAAAGAATTTATTGCTGTTTTTTATGATGATGTTGTTGTTATTATTAATTCAACAAATCAGAAAATAAAAGTTGAAGGAGAGGTGACAGATTATTTAATAAACTATTCAAGTTCCAAAACAAATAGCAATCTAGATCAACTATCCAAAGTTTACCTTACAAATAGTAATTTTTCTGGAGAAAATTATTATCTAAAGTTAGGAGAAATTGACTATATTAATTTATCAAGTAAAACATTTGAAATTTTAGAAAAAGAATTTTTTTCTTCTAAAGGAGCATTGAATGATCAACGTGGGGTGAATAATACAAAGTTTGATATTATGCAAAGTATATTTCTTAATTTTATGGATAATCGTTTTCGAAGTTTGATTGATATTGATTTTTTAGTGTATGTAAAAGGTTTAAAAGATAGATTCATTGGTAAAGATATTTCAAATGTTCGATTTAAAATAGATAAGATTGATGATTTTATTAGTAGTGATTTAAAAGATTTAAACTACTATACTAAAGACTATCACAAAAATGATGTTGAAGAATTTGAAAAGAAATTTATAAACCTTCATACAAATATAAATTCAAATAATAATATAACTTCTTCTTTAATTATGAATCTGGCGGGAGAATTAATTTACTGTTATCCTAATTTTAATGAACATATTGGGGAATGCTATACAATTGATGAATTGTATGAAAAATGCAAAGGATTTATTAAAGAATATACATTTACAGATAGTAAAGATAATAAAGAAAAAAAATATTTTCAAAATTCAATAAAAGAGATAGACAAAATAAAAATAAAAAGAAAAACCTTTGAAAAAAATGGAAATTGTTATACAGAAAATATAAAAACATTTTGGAAGTTAATTAAAAATTTTATTTCCAATGAAACTTCCTTCGTATTAAAATATATTCATATATTAGACGAGTACACTTCATCTGGTGAAAGAGCAATCCTTAATTTCATGTCACGTATATATTTTTTATCAAAAATTAAAGATTATTTTAAAGATAAAGGTTATAAGTTAAGGGAAAATATTTTATTATTAATTGACGAGATAGATCTTTATCTACATCCGGCTTGGCAGCAAAAAATAATAACGACATTAATAAACGAATTAAATGAATGCTTTCCAGATAACGTATTCCAAATTGTTTTTTCAACGCATTCACCAATTGTTTTATCAGACATGCCTACACAAAATTGTATTTTTTTAAAGAAGGATCATACAGGAATAATAATGAAAAAAGAGGTTAAGCAAACATTTGGATGTAATATTTTTAATTTGTATAAAGATGCTTTTTTTTTAGAAAATGGAAATACTTTTGGTGAGTACTCAAGGACTTTTATAAATAATATAGCTAAAGAAATTAAAACTGGAAAGTTTGATGATAAAGAAAACATTAATCGTTTGATTGATCTCATTGGTGAGCCTATTATTCAAAATCATTTAAGAAAATTAATTAATGAACCTAAAAAAAATAAATTAGATTCTAGTCAAAATGAAGAAATGATTCGTTTTTTAGAAAAACAAAAAAGAGAAATCGAAAACAAAATAAATGAACTAAAGAAACAATAATGTTTAAAAGGTTGTGAAGAAAAATGATTAAAATATCAAAGATATGTGATAAAAATAAAAATGAATTTTATGCTGACGTAAAAAAATCATATTCAGATCTATTAGAAAAAATAAAGAAGAATGAGAAAAATATATATAATATTGAAAACAGAAATAAAATAATCGATTACTTTTATGAGGATGATAAGATATGTGAAAATAAAGTAATAGAAGTGATTACTGGAGATCGTAAAGCTCTAGAAAAAGTTATAAAAGAAATTGGTATTTTAGAAAAAAACAAAGATGATAAAAAGTTACATGATGAATTTGAAAGTATATATAAAAATTTTACTAATAGAGAGTTTGGAAGAACTTGGGGTAAGAAAATAGGAGTAAAAATATGTCCTTATTGTAATAGAAGTTTTATTTATACAACACCCAAGAAGGGAACACGGCCACAATATGATCATTACTATCCTAAATCTAAATATCCATATTTAGCCCTATCAATGTATAATCTTATTCCATGTTGTCCTGTGTGCAATAACGCTAAAAATGCGGAAGATACTTTTGATAATAAGAGTTTATTATATCCCTTTGAAGAGGAATATGGATATGATATTTTTTTTGAAATTGAAACAGATGAGCAGTTATGTTATTTAGGATTATCTAATGATTTTAATATAAAAATTAAATCAAAGGAGAATGTAGAAGAAGATTTAAAACAAAAAGTACAAAATAGTTCAAAAATACTGCATATAGAAGAATTGTATAATTTACATAATGATTATGTATCAAAGCTTTTAAGAAGCAAGTATATTTTTACAGATGAATATTGTCAATCTTTATTAGATACTTATCCAGGCTGGTTTTTTGATATGAATGAGGTTAAAAATCAATTATATTTTAATTCTTTGCAAAAGGAAGAATGGGGAGATCAAATTCTTTCAAAATTAACTTATGATATTTTAAATAGTGAATAATTTCATGCATTTCATAAAACATAATCAATAATTTTAAAATTAGTAGGATTGATAGTTCGTTTTACAAGAAATAATCTTATTATTAATATATAATAGATGCCATGAGGAATTCATAAAAAATACAAGAAAGGATACTTATCTATGAAATATTCAAATGAAACGAGCCTAATAGGAAAAGCAGCTAATAGTTTAGATATTAAAGGTGCTATTATAGGCAAAACTTTAGACTTTATAATACAGTTTATTAATAATAGGGTAAATGAAAAAAATGGAAAAATTTATTTTTAGAAACAGGAGAACAAGTAGTTAAAAATCTTGATGATCAAGAAGGATTTAAAAATGATTTACTAGTTATATTTTCTAAAGATAATATGCAAAATATAGCTGAAAAAAGCTATGACAAAAGAGGATATGAATTAATTTCTTATTTAGAAAATGAAATTGTTGAATTATTTATTGAATACGGAGTATCGGAAAGAAATGCACATGAATATAGTTACCATTTCATTCAAATTATATTAGATGAATTAAAGCAATATGATACTGATAAAGCCTTGGAAACTTATTTAGAAATTTGGAGAAAACAATCAGAACAAAACTATTTTTCTCTAAAGAAACAGTTAGATGCAATTGAAACTGAAGTAAAAAATCTTGGTAAAGATAATATTCATATTTTATCAATAGAAGATATTGAATCTGATATTAAAAAAAGTAGTTCTTTTGAAAAATTAAGTTTAGATTTTTTTGAAATTGATGATGAACAATTTGAAATGGATTTTGAAGATCAATTAGATAATGAAAAAATTATCATAGTTGGAAAATCAAAAGAGGAAAGTTTGTATCGCATTTTAAATTATTTAAAAAGATTTTCTAAAGATAGAATAATTTTAATTGTGAAAGACGAAAAATCTTGGTTAAGTCTTATAGAGGATGATATAAGAAATGCAATCCTTGTACCTTATTTTAATAGTGAAGAAATACTAGTGAAAAAAGATAATACAAATATCTTCATTTATAATGAAGGGGATATTTCCTATGAAACTAATGAATTACATCTTAGAAAAAGAACCATTCATAACTTACTTAGTGCTTTAGAAAAAATAGGATTAGATTACGAAGATGCTAGAAATCTTGTAAATAATACAAGTGGCATCTATGCATTTATGAGAAAACATTTATTTAATCGTGTCAGTAATTTTAAGCCGCAATGGGTGGAAAATAGATCGAAAGCAGTAATTGCGGCTTTACTATGTGGATCATGGGCGGAATGTGAAGGAGATAAAGAAATTATTTCTAAACTTGCGGAAAAAGAGTACGACGGTGTTATTCAAGAACTTAATTCTTATTCAACAGTTGAAAAACCATTTGTTATTAAAATTGATAACCATGGCTCAATACGTTATATGATTTCTTCGATTGAAAATGCATGGATGGAATTGGATGCATTGATTTTTCCTGAAAGTTGGAAACAGTATATTTCTTTGTTAAAAGAGGTTTTTGAAGAATTAGAGCCAATTTTTAAGAAAGATTTTAAAGAGCATTATTTAGTGAATGTTATAAAAGAAAAACCTAAATATTCAAAAGTATTAAAAGATGGAATGTTGTGAACATTGGTTATGAAAGTAATTTATAAGAATAATCAAAATTATCAATATCAAGTTGATAATATAGTTAAAGCAATATTAGAAAACATACGAGGAATAGAACAATGGGCATGTATTTCTCAATATTTTATACCACTATGTGAGGCATCACCAAATTCATGTTTGGATAGAATAGAATCTGAATTTGTTAAACCAACAGGATTAAAAGAATTATTTGAAAAGAATTCAGGAGATATATTTAAAAGTAATAATTACTATGTAAATATCATATTTGGTTTAGAACAGTTAGTTCATATAAGAAAATATGTTTCTCGAACAATAAATTGTTTTTTTAGAATGAATGAATTTGAAATAGATTACAAAATGGGAAATAGTCCTAAAAATACATTAGAAGTCATTTTTTGTCCATGGTTCGATTCATGCTCCTTAAATTCAAATGAAAAAATTAAACAAGCTCAAAGTTTAATTGAAAAATATAAGACAGCATGGAATGTATTTGCAAGTCAGTTACCTGAGTCACACGCTATGATGTCTCCCTTATTGCAACCTAAATATAGGATTGTTAATGAATCTGAAGAAATTACTTACGGTGATTTAGATAATGTATATATTGAATACTTAAATTTATGTACGCAATACGCTGGTATGGATAAAAACCGTTGGAAAACTCTAATTGAGCATCTAGATAGATATTCAATTGATCTTCAAAAAAATTTTTTTAATAAATTGATTAAGAAGACACAATCAATGTGTGACAATGATAAAGAGTATTTGAAAACAAAAATACGTTATATTGTTTATAGACATAGATTTTATAATCAGAGCGATTGGGCAATAGAAGAAGATAAACTTATGATTTATGAAAATACAATAAGTGCTATTTCTTTTAATAATCCTATTTTTGATTATAGATATTTATTTATAAAGCATAATATGCCTCTTCTGCATCCAATTCCATATAAAGGTGATGATTATAGAAATAAAAATCAACAATTAAAAAATCAATTGATTGATGATAAAATAAATGAATTTATCAAAAAAGATTATTCAATTGAGGATTTAATAGATATCTTAGTAGGTGATGATGACTATGATATTGGAACAGTTTTGGCACAGTATTATTGTAAATGTAAATATAATAAAGAAATTTTGAATCTTTTAATAAGCAAAGATTCTCAAGGAAAGCAAACTAGATCATTTATAGAAACTTTTTACTGTAACAAAGTAATTGACTTAAGAAGTGTTATTAATGATTTAAAAGAAATGACAGATAATGCAGAATTAATATCCGATATATTTTCATTACAAAGAGTAAATGGAAATGAGGATGCTTACATTTTCACGGAAGATGAACAGGTAAAGAGTATTTTTTGGAAAAGAGAAAGATGTTTCTTTATATTTGAAAATGCTAGTAAAGAGGTAATTGGAAAAGCATTAGCCGAATGTTTAAAGTATTCAAATAAGGAAAACTATATTTTATTTTTAGATGATATGAAAGATTACTTTTCTTTACAAGAACTATATGATTATTTCATCAAAATTTCCAATTTGAAATATGAAGGTCATTACTCTGTTATGGATTATCCGTTGCAAGAATTGTTAGAACTATTACAAAAAGAATTTATTAATGATGATGAAAAATGTAGTGAAATTGCAAAAATAGAATGGATATTCAGTGGTATTTTAGACTGGGATACAATGAAATGTATTCAAAGAGAAATAAAAAGAAATCCTATTTTTTATGCTGATTTAATTTGTTGTATTTTCAAAGATAAAGATGGAAATAAAAAAATGGATATTGATGAAAATATACGAAGTAGTTTAACTAGTTGCTTTTATAAAATGAAATTTTGCCCTTCAGAAAAAAATGGAAATGTTGATTATGAAGAGCTTTGTAAGTGGTTAGAGGATTTTAAACATTTATTAAAAGATCAAAATCAGGAATATCTTTATGAGAGACTAGTTGGTTCATTATTTGCAAACGCTCCAGTGGGTAACGATGGATATCCACCACATGAAAGTGTAAGAAAAATTATTGAAAAATATAATAGTAATGATTTGAATAAGTCATTTATTATTGAAGAGTCTAATAAAAGAGGAGTATATTCACCTGACGCTGGAAAATCTGAAAAAGAAATAGCAAATAAATATTATAAATTTTCTAAAGCATTAGAAATTGATTATCCAATAACAGCAAATATATTCTATGAATTAGGTAAATCTTATGATGAAGAATCTTTACAACAAAGGATGGCTGCCGAAAATGAATAAAAAAAATAAAATTTATGAGGGAGCAAGATACAAATTTGTTATAAAGAAAGAAATAGGTTTGGGTGGCAATGGAAAAGTATTTGATGTAGATATAATAGGATATCCAAAATTGGATTTTGTTGCAAAGTTTTTTTCTGCAGATAAAAGAAATCTAAAAAAGTGTAATAAGAGATTTGAACGTTTTAAAGAGATTTGAACGTTTTAAAAAGGAAATAGAATATGTAAATAAGCTTACTGACATTGAGGGGATTATGTTAATTGAGGATTGTAATTTATCTTCAATGGATAATTCTTGGTATTTAATGAAAAAGGTCAGGGAGTATAAGGTTAATACTAGAAAAAAACTCAATGAGAAGTTAGATGATATAATGAAAATTGCTTTAGTTATAAAACAATTGCATTCCCGAGATATGGAACATAGAGATATTAAACCAGATAATATTCTTATTTTAAATAACAGAGTATATTTAACAGATTTTGGATTAATATTTTGTGATAACGATATTGATAATTTGACAGATTTAAATGAAAGAATAGGCCCGGGTAAAATCGCGCCACCAGAATTTAGTAATTTGGGAGCGTTTAGTTATATTGATTTTAAAGCTTCGGATGTTTACTTATTTGCTAAGGTAATTTGGATGATTTTGAAAGAAGAACCGTTTGGCTTTTATGGACCTTATAAATATGGAGAAGATTCAAAACAGTTGTTACTTGATGAAAAAAAATATTCTGTTGAAACATTTATTCCAATAAATAAATTAATTCATGAAGCAACCTATGATGATTTTACGAAAAGAATCAATATTGATGATTGTATAGGTTACATTGAATTACAACAAAAACTTATTTCTAATAATTTAAATGACGATGAAAAAGTAATTATTAATAATTTAAAAAATGAAGAGCTTTTAATAAAATTTAAAGAAGATAAATGTTCAAAACATATAATATCAAATAAAGAATTTATAGCCGAGTTTTTACAAAAAAATCAATTTCCTTCAAAAATAAAAATTTGTGGAACAATTAGTGATGACAAAGAAGAAGTAAAAGAAAAAGAACTCTTATTAGAAATTTCAAGAGTGAGAATAAATCACAACTATTGTCAAGGTTATTATTTTATAAATAAAAGAAAAATATATGAGTGTCATTTTATTGTAAATGAAATAATTCTTAATGAAGAAAAACAGCAATTTGAATTCCAATTAATAGAAGATGAAAGATTATGGAAATATAATAATATTATTGAAGCAAGAGGCAATATTGTTGGAAAGTATTACGTACCTTCAAATAAAAAAATAGTAATTGATTATTGATTAAAATTTCAATGGTCAGTAGATACTTCGAATAGCCTATTTGTTTAGCTGAATTAAAATATATGAGTAGAAAAAAGGTTTAATTTTTAATTATTTATGTGTATAATAATACCATCATAGAAATAAAAGGGAAATGAATTATGGAAAATATAAAGAAAATTATATCTTGGCCTGTTATTTTAGGAATACAGGTCATTACAACAGTAGTATTATTATTTTTTATTTTTAAGCTTAATATTTTACCAACAACATATGCTGTTATGGTTGGGATGATACTTGTTTTATTAGGTTTTATTAATTATGCATTAATGAAACCTAATAAAAAAGAACATCATCGTAAAACAAAACCAAGAGAGATTATTGGTAAAGTAATAAGTTTATTATTAAGTGTTTTAATGGTTTTTGGATCAGTAATGATCAATAAAGGTTATTCAACATTAGATGATATTACGAATTCTAATACGAAATCTGCACATTATGCAATTGTTGTATTAAAAAGTAGTAAAATAAATAGTTTATCTGAATTACAAAATGAATCGATTGAATATTGTTTGCAATATGATAAAGAAAAAGATATGAATCAAGTTATTGCTGAAGCTAAAAAGAAAGAATCAAGCTTGAATTTTGATGTTGCTATGACATATTCAAAACTAGGGGATGATCTTTATAATAATACCGTTAATGCTATATTAATTAATACAGCATATAATGGTATGTTTGAAGAAAATCATCCAGATTTTCAAAATGAAGTTAAAGAAATATGGGCAAGTGACATAGAAACAAAAGTCAAAGACTTTTCAACAAGAGTTTCTGTAACAAATACACCATTTATTATTTATATCAGTGGTATTGATACATATGGAAGTATTACAACAGTATCTAGATCAGATGTTAATATGATCGTTACTGTTAATCCAAATACAAAGAAGATCTTATTAACATCTATTCCAAGAGATTACTACGTAACTCTTGCGAATATGAAAAAAAAGGATAAGTTAACGCATTCAGGTATTGCTGGACCTGAAAATACGGTTAAAACAATGGCTCAGTTTTTAGGAACAGATATCAACTACTATGCAAGAGTTAACTTTACATCATTGGTCACAATGGTTGATGCATTGGGTGGTATTACTGTTAATGTTGATCAAGATTTTAGTGCGGGTGGTTATACCTATAAATTAGGTCTTCAACAAATGAATGGTAAAGAAGCATTAGCTTATTCAAGGGAAAGACATTCATTTGCTGATGGAGATAATGTACGTGTAAAACATCAACAAGATGTTTTAATGGCTATGCTTAATAAAATGATGTCACCTGCAGTTATTACTAATTATAGTAGTGTTTTAAAAGCTATATCAGGATGTTTTGAAACAAATATGGCATCGAGTGATATAACAGATTTAATCAAAATGCAAATAAATGATAATGCTTCATGGACGTTTAAACAAAAACAATTTACCGGAACAGGAGTTATGCAAACAGGTGGAGCTTACATGCCTGATAGCAAACTTTATTATATGATTCCAAATGATGATAGTGTTAAAGAAAATCTACAAGCAATTAAAGATGTCTTAAATGGGAAATAGTTATTCTAGTTGCTAAAAGTGATCGTTGAGTAATAATAGATAACATTGATTATATAGCGCTCTAAATAATCGCGTGTTTTAGAAAAATCACTTTAAATTATTAAGGGGATATTGATTTCACATCAATATCCCCTCTAAAATATCTAATGTTTTTTAGGAGGAAAATTAGGCTGATGATCAGTCTTGATTTTCCTCCTTTATTTTTATTGTTATCGTGATTTTTCTACTCTAGTTTTCCTATATACTTAATCAACTACCATTTTCCATTAGATTTAGATAAGCTAAAAATCATAACTATGAAATATTCAATATAGATCAAATTAAAAATTGAATTTATATTCATCAGTAAACATCTCTAAAATAGTTTATAATATGTAAAGAAAGGGTGATAGAAATGAAGAAAATACCAATAAGAACGAAAAGTTTTTCAAGACTTGTAGAAGGAAATTATTATTTTGTAGATAAGACCTTGATGATCAAAGAGTTCTTAGATAGAGGAACAGATGTAACATTGATTACTCGTCCTAGAAGATTTGGAAAAACCATCAATATGTCAATGATGGCAGAATTCTTTGATATTACCAAAGACTCTAAAGAAATCTTTAAAGGTACAAAAATCATGGAAACACCTTATGTAGCTGAAATCAATCAATATCCAACAATCTTTATCTCTTTTGCGGATGCCAAAAGAGATAAAGAAACAGTTGTTTCGACGATAAGAACACAAATACAAATTCAATGGGATAAATATGATTTTGTATTTGAAAATCTTAAGGGATTTAAGAAAATAAATTATGAAAGACTTATGAAGTATTAGCTGATAATAACAAGAATAATCTTAAGGGAATAGATGATGCAATTTCATTCTTGATGGAAATAATGGAAGATTATTATGGAAAAGAAGTTATGGTATTCATAGATGAATATGATACACCATTTGTAGAAGCACATACAGGAGGGTTCTATGATGAAGTAAGAGGAGGACTTGCAGGATTGCTTCATAATTCTCTTAAAACATCAACCAGCTTAAAATATGCGATGCTTACAGAAATTCAAAGAGTGGCTAAAGAAAATATTTTCAGTGATTTAAATAATTTAGATGTGTATACAGTAATTGATAATGATTATAGTGAATATTTTGGATTCAGTATAGAAGAAACCAAAGAATTACTTGAATATTATGATTTAGAATTAAATGATGAAGTCAAAGAAATGTATGATGGCTATAAAATGGGAGATAAAGAAATCTATAATCCATGGTCTATTTTAAATTATGCAAGAAGAAAAGTACTTGTTCCTTATTGGGTCAATACGAGTGCTAATACAATGCTTAAACAAGCTATATAAAAAGTAGACTAGGACTTTAAAAAACAATATGAAAAACTTATAAAGAATAACTATTTAGAAACAAGAGTTGTCCTTCAAACAAGCTTTTATGAAGTGGCAAATACACCTAACTTATGGGGGATGTTTGTAAGTGCTGGATATTTAACAGTAGTAAAAGCAATTGATCCAAAAAAAGAAAAGTTTAGAATTGCGATACCAAATTATGAGGTAAGAAGATAATTTATAAGATTAATGGAACATCAACTAGGAATGAACAATGGATAATATGATCGCATTGTTGACAATTTGATTGCTGAAAACAAAAATGATTTTTTCAAAAATTATCAAAATGTATTAATGATTCCAAGCTATCATGATTTAAATAATGAAAACAGTTATCATATGATGATGTTAGGAATGTGTTTATGTCTATCAGATAACTATAAAGTTATTTATAATCGAGAAGAAGGTAAAGAAAGATGTGATCTCATTATCCAGGCTCATGATGAAAAGAAAACATCGTTTATTATTGAATTTAAGTATTTCAAAGAAGATAAAAAAAGATTTTGAAAAAGCATTGGATAAATTATCAAATGAAGCTATTCAACAAATCAAAGATAGAAGATATGATTATGATTTAAAAGGAAAAGTGATTTATATAGGCTTAGCCCATCGTGGAAAAGATGTCATGATGAAATGGGAAGAAAAGGTTTATATTTGATGTTTGTTATTATAATAAAAAAATCAACGCTTGTTGATTTTAATAATGGTGCTGGAGATGGGATTTGAACCCACAGCCTACTGGTTACGAGTCAGTTGCTCTACCGTTGGAGCTACTCCAGCATAGAAATAGAAGCAAAGCTTCTATTTTTTTTCAACTTTTGTTTCACAATAAAGACAACGATAAATACGTTTTTCTTCATTGGCTAAGTAGAATACATGATCTAAACCTTGTTCTGTTGAAGTAATACAACGAGGATTTTTACATCTTTCTACATTAATGATTTTTTTAGGAAGTTGTAATTTTTTCTTTTCAACTAGTTCACCATTTTTAATAATACATACAGTAATATTAGGATCTAAATAACCTAATACATCTAAATCTAAAGTGAACTCTTCATCTATTTTTAAAATATCTTTTTTACCAATTTTATTAGATTTAACGTTTTTAATAATAGCAACGCTACAATCTAATTTATCTAATCCTAGTGCTTTATAAACTTCTAAAGATTTACCAGCAGTAATATGATCTAAAACAATCCCGTTTTTAATACTATCTATCTTCATTATCTTTCTACCTCATTTTCCAATCCTAACATTTTTAAAATAAGTGCCATACGCATAAAACGTCCGTTTTGAACTTGATCAAAATACTTAGCTCTTGGATCATCATCAACCTCAATAGCAATTTCATTAACACGGGGTAATGGGTGCATAACGATTAAATCAGATTTTGATTTTTCTAATTTCTTTAAATCTAAAATATATGTATCTTTTAAACGAATATAGTCTTGTTCATTAAAGAATCTTTCTTTTTGAACACGTGTCATATAAAGAATATCTAAATCTTCAATAACTTCTTCAATCGTTTCAACTTCTTTATAATCTAAATTCTTAGCATCTAATAAATCATGTTTTAAATATTCAGGAATTTTAAGTTCAGGTGGTGCAATAAACACGAATTTAATATTTTTATAACGTGACATTGCTTTTGTAAGAGAATGAACTGTACGTCCGAATTTTAAATCCCCACAAAAACCAATTGTTAGATTATCTAGTCTACCTTTTTCTCTATAAATAGTAAGTAAATCAGTTAAAGTTTGCGTTGGATGGTTATGACCACCATCTCCAGCATTGATTAAAGGTACTGTACTTTTTCTTGTAGCAACAAGAGGTGCTCCTTCTTTTGGATGACGCATTGCAATAATATCGCAATAGCTTGAAACAACACTAATAGTATCACTAACACTTTCACCTTTAGAAGCGCTTGTATTGCTTGCACTTGAAAAACCTAAAACACTTCCACCAAGTGATAACATAGCTGATTCAAAAGAAAGTCTTGTACGTGTACTTGGTTCAAAAAAGAGTGTAGCTAGAATTTTATGACGACAAACATCTTGATAGCGTGTACGATCTTTAATAATATCATTCGCAATATCAATTAGTTCATCAATTTCTTCTACACTTAAATCCATTGGGTCAATTAAATATTTCATAATAGTCTCCTTTTTTTTTTCTTCAATATTATAGCACTCCTTAGAAAGCTATTAAATATATTTTAAAAAAATACGGAAATTTCTTTCCGCATTATTTTTTACCATTAAAACAATAAGTACAGATCTTATCACTATCAAGTCCAATAGCTTGAAGCATATCATCCAAACGATTAAAACGTAAAGAAGTAAAATTAAGTTCTTTACGGATTTCTTCTACCATTGCATTATATTCAGGAGTATCTGGATCACTATATGTTTCTAACATATTGATATCATTTTCTCCTTCACGTTTTTTAATAACACGACGTGTAATTAAATCCATATCACTTGTACTTCTTGAAAAGTTTAAGTAAGGACATCCATACATAATTGGAGGACAAGCAGGTCTGATATGGACTGCTCTTGCTCCAGAGTTATATAAATATTCAGTTGTATCTCTTAGTTGTGTTCCACGAACAATTGAATCATCAATTAATAATAATGATTTTCCTTTAATCAAGCTAGCAATTGGAATTAATTTCATTTTTGCAATTAAATTACGATCCGCTTGAATTTGTGGCATAAATGAACGTGGCCACGTAGGTGTGTATTTAATAAAAGGTCTTCCATATTGAATATGTGATTCATTTGAATAACCAATCGCATGGGCAATTCCACTATCAGGAACACCTGCTACAAGATCAATATCTTTAATATCATCTCTTTGAGCCATTAAACGACCACATTCATAACGCATTTCTTCAACATTACGTCCTTCATAACAACTTGTTGGATAACCATAGTATACCCATAAAAATGAACAAATTTTCATTTTATCATTGGCTTCTACAAGTGTTTTCACTTCTTCACTGGTCATAAAACAAACTTCACCAGGTCCTAATTCTTTATATAAAGAATAGCCTAAATTGATATAAGCATGACTTTCAAATGAAGCACAGAATCCATTTTCCCCCTTACCAATATTTAATGGAGTTCTTCCTAATTTATCACGTACTAAATACAAACCATCTTTTGTCATCAACATAAAAGAAATAGAACCTTTTACTTTTCTTAAAACATTGATAATTCCATCAACATAAGTATCCTTTTGATTGATCATTGCAGCAATCAATTCAGTTTGATTCACTTCTCCCCCAGACATCTCTAGAAAATGAGTATGCCCATTATCAAAAGCATCTTGAATCAATTCTTCCATATTTGCAACTCTACCTACAGAAACAATTGCATAACTACCTAAACGACAATTGATTAAAAGAGGTTGAGGTTCATTGTCTGAAATACAACCAATCCCCATTTTTCCAGACATTTCTTTAATATCATTTTCAAACTTAGTTCTAAATGGTGAATTTGAAATATTATGAATTGCACGGTTAAAACCGTTTTCTCCATAAACTGCAATCCCGCCTTTTTTTGTTCCTAAATGAGAATGATAATCAATACCAAAAAACAAATCAGTGACACAGTCTTTACGACTGACAACGCCAAACATACCACCCATATGTAATTTTCTCCTTTTTCATTTGTTCTCAAAATACCAAAAATATGATAACATAAAACAAAATGAAGATAAAGGACATAAAAAAATGAAATTATATATAGTAAGACATGGTCAAACAGGTTATAACATTGATAATAAAGTTTGTGGCATTTCGGATGTTGAATTAACATCTTTAGGAAAGCAACAAGCTAAAATGGCCAGTGAACAATTAAAAGATATTTCATTAGATATGATTTTTGCTTCACCACTTCAAAGAGCACATGAAACTGCAAAAATCATAAATGAAAATCATCAATTAGAAATTAAAATAGATTCTAGAATTCAAGAAATCAATTTTGGCAAATTTGAAGGAATTGCTAATAATGAAGAATTTCAATATTATAAACAAAATCATGGACTCCATTATCCAGGCGGAGAATCTTTATTCCAAGTAGTCCATCGTGTGTATAGTTTTTTAGAAGAACTTGAAAATAAATATCCTGATAAAAACATTTTAGTTGTTTGTCATGGAGGTATCGTGCGTGTCATTCATAGTTATTTTCATGATATGACAAATGAAGAATTAATGACATGGTTACCCGAAAATTGTTGTATTCAAAGCTATGAAAAATAGTGACTTTGTATTGACTGAAAAGTGGAAAGTGTTATACTAATTATAGGAAAAAAGGAAAAGGAGAGTTAAATATGAACGTAGATAAAGATACTTGTATCGGATGTGGAGCATGTGCTGGTGTTTGTCCTGTAGAAGCTTTAGCATTTGATGACGAAGGAAAAATGGAATGTGACAAAGATACATGCATTGGATGTCAAGCATGTGTTGGAACTTGTCCAGTAGAAGCTATTTCAGCTGAATAATAAGATAAATTTAATAGTTATAAAGGACTTTTTATGATATATGGTTATATCAAAAAAGTCCCTTTTATTATGTTGAAAATTTTTCGGTCGAAAAAAAGCATATTTTGGTCGTAAAGAATATTTTTTGTTGAAATTATGTGATAATATTAGTTTATAAAAATTATATATTTTAAAGGCAAAACTATTGAAAAATAGTGACGCAAAGCTACAGAACTGAACCGTAAGGAAGTTGGCTGAGTTGCAGATAATGTGTACTTAGTCTTTTCTTGCGGCTTTTTCTTTATAATTATCATTTATCGTCAATATTTTTTTATAGTTTTGTAAAATTGGGAGGAAGAATAATGAATAGAAAGAAGAAGTTGTTTTCACTATTATTGGTGGTAGCCATGATAGTAACAGCAGTTTCAACAAATGTATTTAGTGCATTTGCTGAAGAATCGGTAGATTTATCTCAATTTATTGATAAAAATCTACCAAGTGATGTAGTTGATAGAAGTTATATTAAAATTGGAGACCATATTTTACAGCCGAATATAGAAAACAAAATACCGTATGGTTCAGCAATTTCTATCAAACTAGTATGGGGATTTATTGATAATCAGTTTCCAACAAAAGATAATAATACAATGGTTTATACTTTGCCTGATGGAATAACCATGGAAGAAGGAATTAAGGAACTAAAAGAAGGTGCGGAAACTGTAGGACATTTTGAAATAAAAGGTAATACAATTACAGTTAAATATAATGCAGGAGATCAAAGTGAATTATTTTTTAGTAAATCAAATAGACATGGTTCACTGATCATCAATGGAACTTTGAGTGATTCATTTACAAACAATCATGAAGGTGGAAAAGGAAAACTAGACTTACCAGGTGTTGGTCAATTTATCATTGATATGGATCGTGATAAATCTAACGATAAGGTAGATATTGAAAAAACAGGAGGAAAGGTTATAAGTGATGGGGATAATCTTTCTGCAGAATTTAAATTAAAGGTTTCAGCAACTGGTCCACAAACAAACGTTGTTGTGACTGATCAAATGGATGAAAATATGACATTAGATGGAGATGTTCAATTTTACACAGATGAAGCCTGTACAATTTCTTATACTGGTACAGTTACAAATAATTTAAAAGAAACTAATAAATTTCAATATACAATTGGAAGTATGAATGATAAAGAAGTTTTATATGCTAAATATAAAGTAAAAGTAAAAAAAGATGTTTTTGCATATAATCCGGATGATTGGAATTCTAAAGTTGGAAATAACATAACTGTAAAGAGTGATGCACAAACAAATGAAAAAAATTCTTATAAGAAATTAGAATATACTAAGAAAAATTGGGCAGAAAAAAAGCATAGTGTTACTGGTGATGATAGTAATAAGGTTATCAATTGGGAAGTTACGTTAAATCCTGGGGGTAATTTTGATATTGGTGGTTCTACTATTAAAGACTCGTTAGGTGATAATATTGGTGAATATATTGATGGAAGTTTTAAATGTAGTCCTTCTATTGAAGGATTAACATGGGAAAGTTTAACAACTGGAAATTTCCAAGTACCTGCTGGATGTGATAAGGAGTACAAGATTACTTACCAAACTAAATTTGGTGAAGATCCTAGTAATGCGCCAGCTATTACAAAGAGTAATACGTTCACTATTAATCCTTTTGGTAATACACAAAACACGGATTATACAGATTCATTTAAAGTAGGAAAAGAAAATTATCAATTTATTGAAAAAACTTGTCTAACAACAAGAAATTCACAAGAGGTTGCATGGCAAATAAAAATTAATGTTCCTGAAAATGGTATAAATCATTTAATTGTTAAAGATACAACGCCAGAAGGAATGAATTATAAATCATATCAAGTTAAAAGTGGATATAATGGTACACCAATATTTAGTCAAAAGGATAGAGAATTAACTTTTGACTTTGGAAAAGTAAATGAAGGAACTATTATTATACAAGTTATTACATCTCTAGATAATATTCCATCAACAACAACATCTTATGCAAATAAAGGTGAATGTTTTAATGAAACAAAGAAATTAGGGGAAAGTAATGCTAATTATGATTATAAAATTGAAACTTTTCTTGAAAAAGAAGGTTATTGGGGTAGCTCTTGTAATAAAGATGAAATGGCTTGGAAATTAATTGTAAAAAAAGTACCAACCGATGCAAAAAATGTTTTTATTGAAGATACACTTCCTGAAAATACACAGTATGTAGATAACTCATTAGATATAATTGAAAAATGGGATAGTCAAATAACAAATGAAGAGATTCTTAAGAATATTCAAGTAGAAAAAGAAAACGGAAAAGTTAAGTTTATATTTACAAATGCAGCATTAGATTATTTGAAAACAAATTCTTTAAATCTAACATATAAAGCAAGCATTATAGATGTTTCAAAAGCACTAGGAGATAAAGCCTATGACAATAAGGCGTCTTTATCTATTGATGGCAATATTTCAACAGCAACAGCTACAAGATGGTTTGGGTTATCAAAAAACGATATTTTAAAGAAAGAATATACTTATAATCAAGATACAGCACCAAATGTTAGATATAAAATTACGGTGAATGAAGGTGCAATTAAATTAAATGAGGGTAAAGATATCGAACTTGTTGATGAAATGGGAAGTGCTCTTGATTATTATATGAATAGTTTAACAATTAATGGTAATAAAGCTACGGCTAATCAAGTAAGCTATGATGAAACAAAACATGTATTAAAAATAATAATTCCTGATGAAAAGAAAGTTGTTCTTGAATATGAAGCAACTATTAATTTACCAGTAGGTGAAGATAGTAGCGCATTAAATGAAACAAATGCCTACAATAAGTGTTCTTTAAAAGGAATACCAAATCAATCTGAATTAGAGACGTATGTTTCTTTGAAAGGAAAAGTACTTGAAAGTTCAGGAGCTTCCACAGGGAATGGCGTCAGTATAAAACTTTATAAATGTGATAAAGATGATCAAACAAAAGCCTTAGAAAAAGCCAAATTTAGCTGTAGTGAAGTAACATATAATAATAATTTTGAAACAACTGCTACAAAATTAAAAGCAGAGGGCGAAACATTACCAACGGGTTATCTTACTTTTTCTGGGTTGAGTAGAAATGTTCTTTATAGAATTGTTGAAACAGAAGCACCTGATAATTATAAATTAGATGCTACACCACATTATTTTATATTTAAAGGAAATAGTGAAGAAAATTATCCTGAAGCTATTAAAGAAGGAGATAATACTTATCCTGTAACACTTATTGATAAAACACAAGCAATGCATTTTTATACAATTTCTAACGAAAAAGGAACAACAAAAGAAAATACTATTGAAATTAGTAAAATAGATGCACAGACGAAATCTGAATTGAAGAACGCACACCTAAGTATTATTAATAAAGATACAAATGAAACTGTAAAAAGTTGGATAACTGGCGAAAATAATAATCCAGGAAAAGTTAAACTAGAACCAGGAACATACGTTTTAAAAGAAACCAAAGCACCAGAGGGATATATGGTAGCTGATGATATTACGTTTGTTGTGGATAATGATGGTAATATAGTTGGCAATGATCAAAATACAATAATCATGGAAGACAAACATATCGAAAAAGGTAAACTTATTCTAACTAAAACAGTAGAAGGGAATATTTCTAAAGAAAATGCCAAAAAGATTACATTTAAAGTAATGAATCAAGAAACAAAGAAGACAGATAAATATACTTTAGATGAGTTTTCGTATGGTGAAGCAAGTAAAACTTGGACAAAAGAGTTAGATGTTTTAGCTGAAAAATATACAGTTGAAGAAACAAATTCATCAGTGGAAGGTTATACAGTAAAAACAACTTATAAAATTGATACACAAGAAATAGAAGGTAAAAAAACTGAAAGTATACAAATTGAAAATCAAGGTGAAGTAACTGTAGCCTTTAAAAATAGTTACACTCCAAAACCATATGAAGTAGCTATAAGCAAACAAGACCTAACAAATGAAAAGGAAATTGCTGGAGCAACACTTAAAATAGTAAATCAAAAAACAAAAGAAGAAGTAGCTTCATGGGTCAGTGAAAAAGATAAGACACATACTGTTTCATTACCGTTTGGTGAGTATATACTTATTGAAGAAGTAGTACCTGACGGTTATAAAAAAGCAGATGATATTTATTTTAAAGTTTCTAAAAATGGAGAAATATCTATAAAAGGTAAGGATGGTACTTATAGTAAAACAAATAAAGTCATCATGAAAGATGAGGCAAAACCTGGAAAAATAGTAATTAGTAAAAGTGTTACTGGTTCAATCAATAAAGAACAAGCTGAAAAAGTTATAAGTTTTAAAGTAACAAATAATTCAACGAAAGAAGTAAATACGTATTCATTAAAAGACTTTAATTATGATGAAAGTAATAAAAAATGGACAAAGGAATTAATACAAGTTGCAGGAGGATATAAAGTTGAAGAATTAGTAACGTCTATAAAAGGGCATAAATTATCTTTAACTCAATATCAAATAAATGAAAATGGTGAAATAAAAGAAAAGGTAACAGATAAAATAGCAGAAAAGGTTACTGTTAAAAAAGATAAAACGACATTTATTGAATTTGAAAATAATTATGATTTAAATGTGTTTGATGTTGAAATAGATAAGACAGATATTTCTGGTACAAAAGAAGTAGATGGTGCGAAGTTAAAAGTAATTGATGAAGAAGGTAATCTAGTAGAAAGATGGATTTCTGGTCAAGATGATGAAAAAACGCATAAATTAAAATTATCTCCTGGGAAATATACTCTTATTGAAGAAGAAGCTCCTTATGGTTATAGAGTGGCGGATCCTATTGATTTTACAGTGAATGAAAATGGTAAGATTGAAGGCATGAGTGAAAATAAAATCACTATGAAAGATGAAAAAACACAAGCTAAATTAATTCTTACTAAAACAATAGAAGGGGATATTCCCAAAAAAGATGCACAAAAGATTACTTTTAAAGTAACAAATCAAAAAACAAACAAAGTAGATAAATATACTTTAGATGATTTTTCTTATGATGAAGTAAAAAAAATTTGGACGAAAGAATTGGATGTTTTAGCTGGAGAATATACAGTTGAAGAAACAAATTCATCAATAGAAGGTTATACAGTTAAAACCACTTATATAATAAACGGACAAGAAGTAGAAGATCAAAAAACAGAAAGTATACAAATTGAAGATCAAGGTGAAGGAAATGTAGCTTTTAAAAATAGTTATACTCCAAAATTATATGAAGTCTCTATTCGTAAACAAGATATCTTAAATAATGAAGATATTGAGGGCGCTAGTTTACAAATCCAAAATAAGGATACAGGTGAAATTATTAGTATTGATTCATCAAAGGATGGACAAAAGGTTAATCTTGGATATGGAAATTATATTTTAACTGAAATAACTGCACCTGATGGTTATAAAATTGCGAATCCTATCGAATTTGTGGTTACAAAAGATGGAAAAGTAAAAATCAATGATAAAGTGGTCGATGAAGTTATCATGGAAGATCAACCTATAGGTAAATTGGTTATTACTAAAACAATTCAAGGAAATCTATCAAAGGAACAAATTGGTGATTCAATAAAGTTTGAAGTAACACAAAATGATACACAAAAATCTCATATATATTCATTAAATGATTTTATTTATGATGGAAATCGTTGGATTCTAGAATTAGAAGAAAATACAGGAGGTTATACTGTCAAAGAACTTGTTGATGATATACATGGTTATACCCTTGTAAAAACAATCTATATGATAGGAAATGAAGTAAATGAAGGTAAAAGTGTAGATGTTGATGTAGAAAAAGGAACTACAGCAACAGTAGCTTTTGAAAATACTTATGAATTAACAACTTATGATGTAAAAGTTGATAAAGTAGACAAAGAAAATGATGAAAAAATAGCAGGTGCAGAGCTTAAAGTTATTAATCAAGCAAATGAAGAAATTGCTCACTGGATAACGGATGGTAAAAATTCTTATAATTTAAAATTAGTACCTGGAACTTATACATTAATTGAAGTAAACGTACCAAAAGGTTATGAAATAGCTAAGCCAATAACATTTGTTGTTGGGGAAGATGGTAAAGTTGTTGACTATCAAAACAATAAGATTATTATGAAAGATAAAGCTAAACCAGGTAAACTTGTGATTGCTAAAATTATAAAGGGTAATATTTCAAAAGAACAAGCAGAAAAATCTATAAAATTTGAAGTTATAGACAAAGATACACAAGATAAAAAGGTCTATTCATTAAATGATTTTGAGTATGATGAAAATAGTGGAAAGTGGATGTTAGAGTTAACAAAAGTTGCTGGTAAATATACAGTCAAAGAGCTTAATGATGATGTTCAAGGATACAAGCTTACTCATATAGTATCTATCATAGATAGAAAAGAAAAAGGTGATGTAGCAGCAAATCTCAATGTAGAAAAAGATGCAACAACAACTATTGAATATACAAATAATTATGAAGAAAACAAAGTAGAAACTAAAGAAAATAAATCTGATCAAACTCCAAAGCAAGAATCTAAAAAAGCTAAAACGGGTGATGATACACAAATTTTAGAAAATCTTATGTTATTGATATCTTCATTGGGTGGAATTTTATTTGGACTTAGATTTTATAGAAGAAAAAATGAGTTTTAATTTTTAGAAGAAATACGGTAATGATTTATCGTATTTTTTTTATTTTAAATGTGTTAAAATAGTGCAGGAGGTTTTTTATGAAGACAACAATACATACATTAAAAAAAGAATACAAAGATAATCAAACTTACTTAAATGAAAAACAAAAGCTTTTTCAAAATTTGACATATCATATGATAGAAAAAGAACTTCATCATAATGATATTGATATAAAATATGAAGAAGTTTTAAATTACTATAATGATTGTAAAGATACTGATGAAACAATTGCATATTTTGATGAAAAATATGATCAACAATTAGATCGATTAGGTGAAAAAAATGAAATGTTTGACGATGATGCACTTGTTTATTATATTGTTAAAGTCATTGAACATCATGAAGATATTCATCAAGTTCCAGATAAAAACTATATAGCTAGTGATATTATTGATTTGATTCAAAAAGATCATGATTATTATGATTTGCTTGAACAAACACAAAGTATCATGAAGCGTTTAATCAAAATGAAACATGAAAAAAATCAAGACTTACAAAATACGTTTAGTCCTTATGGTATTGATTTGGAACAATTTTTTACACGTGTTTTCCAAGAAATTGATTATGTTGAACATCAAGGTTCTTTTCTTACAAAAATTTATTCACTTTTAAAAGAACTACAAAATGAGTATGCTCTTTCTTTAAGATATGTAGAAATTCAAATGGATGTTTTAAGCACCCTTACAAAATATACTCAAGAAAATTTAGATGAAGAAATAAAAGAGCTTTGTAAGAATTATCCACAATATCGCTTTATGCTTTATTACAAAATAATGACAACTTTACAACAAATAGGAAATAATGATTTGTTGAAAAAATATTATCAAGAAATTAATACTTGTATACCCATGAATGAAGAACAAAAAGATTTATTAGAAGTCATTCAAGAAATTTTTGGATAGGAGAATTTTTATGAAAAAAGATTTATATTTAATGAGACATGGACAAACATTATTTAATGTTAGAAGAAGAATTCAAGGATGGTGTGATTCACCATTAACTGAATTAGGAAAACAACAAGCTTTAAAAGCTAAAGAATACTTAAAGGATATTTCTTTTGACCATTATTATAGTAGTACATCAGAAAGATGTTGCGATACGATTGAACTTATTATTGGAGACCATTATTATAAAAGATTGAAGGGATTAAAAGAAAGAAATTTTGGTTTATTTGAAGGAGAAAGTGAAGATTTAAACCCTAAGTTTGATGATTTTGGTTATGATGATTTATTTCCACATTATGGTGGAGAAAGAAGAGAAGATGTACAAAAAAGATTAAAAGAAACACTTACAGCTGTGATGGATAAAGAAGATCATCAAACAGTTCTTGCTCTTTCACATGCTGGTGCTTGTATGTGTTTTCTATCCACTGTTATTGATCCTGGAGAAGTATTAAAAAGTGGAGGCCTTACTAATTGTTGTATATTACATTTTACATTTGAAAATGATACTTTTAAGTTTGTTGAAATTATTCGACCATAATAAAAAATATTGATAAAAAGTAGACTTTTTAAATCAAAAGAGGTAAAATAAATGTGAGAAAAATAGTAGAGGTTGGCTACTTCATATAAACTTACTTTCCACTTGTCATAATATAAAAAGAGAACCAACCAAGAAGAAACAGGGTGACCTGTTTTTTCTTTTAGGAGGAGATATGGTTATTTATTTTGATTTAGACGATACACTTTATCGTTTATATGATCCTTTTTATAAAGCTTATCAAAAAGTATTTCATGAAGATCTTGATATATATGCTTTATGGAAACAAAGTAGAATCTATAGTAATGAAATTTACCCAAAATATTTAAATAAATTAATAACAAAAGATGAATTATCTACTTATCGTTTAAAGAATGCTTTTAAAGATTTTCATCAATTCATTACAAATCAACAAGCACTTGATTTTCAAAAAGTCTATGAAGATCAACAAGCACATTTAACATTATCTTCTACAATGAAAGAACTTTTTAACTACTTAAAAGAAAAGAATATTTCTTATGGTATTATTACTAATGGAAAAGAAAAAATACAAATGAATAAAATTAATTCATTATTTCCAATCATTGATTTTCCTATTATAATTTCAGAAAAAGTAGGTTATCAAAAACCACAAAAAGAAATCTTTGAATTAATTCAAGGAAATGATAGTTACTATGTAGGAGATGGTTATGAAATAGATATGATGGGAGCTTATCAAGCAGGAGTAAAGACGATTTGGTATAATCATCAAAAACAAGAAAAGGATACTTCTTTTATTGATTTTGTTGTTTATAGTGATGAAGAATTATTAGAGGTGGTTAAGAAGTTAAATAATGATTGACACAGGAAACAATGTCAAGTAGAATAAACATAAATACAGTGACTAGACCTAGTAACAAATGATTAAAATATAGAGAGTCTTTGGGTGGTGGAAAAAGATTTGGCGTCATTTGTGAATACAGCTATGAGTAGAATGTTGAATTGAGTAGGCATCTCCGGTGATCACCGTTACATGATGAGAGTATGATTGTACTTGATGAGGCTTAAAGGGTGACCTTTAAGTGAAAAAAGGTGGTACCACGGGAATAGAGCTCGTCCTTTATAGGATGAGTTTTTTTGTTTATAAAGGAGGAAAAAGAAAATGATTATTGTATTAAAACAAGATGCTAAAACTGAAGATGTGACAAGAATTGAAAAAACTATTGAAGAAAAAGGACTACAAGTTCATGTTTCAAAAGGAGAAAATCAAACAATAATGGGACTCATTGGAGATACAACAAAAGTAGATCCAGAATCGATTGAAGTTGATCCAGCTGTAGAAAAGGTCATGCATGTATCAGAACCATATAAATTAGCTAATAGAGCTTTCCATCCAGAAGACTCAGTTATCGATGTCGGTGGCGTTAAAATTGGTGGAGGACATCTAGCAGTGATTGCAGGACCATGTTCTGTTGAAAGCAAGGAACAAGTGATTGAAATCGCTAAAGCAGCCAAAGCAGCAGGAGCTA
>NZ_JAJDKB010000039.1:0-26255 GCF_020589955.1 Faecalibacillus sp. TM498 | reverse complement strand
CTATAAAAATTAGTTCCTATTTTCTCTTATTTCCAGTTTCTGCTTGCAATTCGGGTTTTTTTTAAATTATTATTTATATAAGCCATTTTTTCTTCTATAATCCTTACTTTTTTATAATTGTTTAAATAAATGCGACATTTTTTACATAATTCACATACATAATGGATGCGGAGGTAAAGATTATGCATAAATTAAAAAAATTAATTTTACTAATATTATCTATTTCTATAGCTCCACTCTATCTCATGTTTTCTAACTCTACAGAAATAGAAGCTTCAAGTAATGATAATAATTCAATAAATTACTTAAAATTAAAAAATAAAAGTACATCCCTTTCTACTATTTATAGTGAAAAATAGCAAACTCGTATACATAATCAAATTAATAAACAAAAGAAATTAAATAATTATACTTTTCAACATCCTTTATTAATAAGGAATCCATATGGAACAAATACAACAGCTGTTTATATGTATTTTAAAACCACAGAAGAATTACAAGCAAGTTACACAATTCATTGTGATAATTACGCTGATTTTTCACAAACTTTGAATACTAATACATTAAGCGGTTATACAACAGAACATGAATATCTCTTAATTGGAGCAATTCCTAATCAAACAAATACGATTACAGTTACTCTAACAAATAAACAAGGTAAAGTTGTTGATACCTTATCATGGTCATATAATGCCCCTTCATTACAAGGCGGTGATCAATATCTTACAGTAGAATGCGATGATTCAAATACATCATCCTTATCTAACGGTCTTTATACTGTTCTTGGAAACGATGTTACTGAAGATAGTGAAGAACAAGCTTATATGAGACTTTATGATAATTACGGCATCATTCGTAGTGAAATTCCTATCGTTTCTTATAGAAGTCACCGTATTCTTTTTGAAAACAACACCATGTACTTTAGTATTTCTAGTACAAAAATAGTTGGTATGGAACAAACTGGTTATGCTTCTAAAATTTATGATACAGGTAATTATAAATTACATCATGATTGCATCTTTGATAGCAACAATAATATTCTTGTTCTTGCAAGTGAAAAAGAAGCAAAAACAAGTGAAGATAAAATTATTATGATTGAAAAAGATTCTGGTAACATAACAGAACTTGTAGATCTTATTGATTTATTACCTGATTATTATTCAACAACTTCATTACCTGATGGTGCAGAAGATCTTGATTGGATGCATATCAATTCACTGGCTCTTGTTGATAAAACAAGTTTAATTATTAGTTCAAGAGAAACATCCACAATTATTAAATTAGATAATATCTATTCAAATCCAACAATTGATTACATGATTGGTTCTGATAACTTTTGGCAAGAAAGTGGATATGATTCCTTACTCTTAAATAAAACAAATGATTTTTCAATGCAAGCTGGTCAACATTGTGTCACTTATGTAGATGATAACTCCCTACCTCAAGGTCAATATTATCTCTATCTTTATAATAATAACCTTGCGGTAAGTACAACACGTCCTGATTATGATTGGAAAAGTGATTCAAATTATTCAAATACTTACTATAACTTAAAAAAAGGAACATCTTATTACTATAAATATTTAGTAGATGAAAATAATCGTACTGTTGAACTTGTAAATAGTATTCCTGTTGCTTATTCAGGATATGTAAGTAGTGTTCAAGAATTAGATGGAAATGTAATTATCGATAGTGGTATCGCAATATCTTGGAGTGAATACAGTCAGGATGGAACTTTATTAAGAACGTTTAAAACAACTGGTGGTAAATTTGTTTATCGCGTCTTTAAATATGATTATCTAGATTATTGGTTTCAATAATTAAAAAGGTGTAGTTTGTGCTACGCCTTTTATATTCCATTTTTATAAAGAATATATTGTACAAGATTTAAAAAGAATACTTGTAACTCATTCATACTTTTATCAAAGCTTTCTTGATTTATATTGTAGTTAAAATAAAGATGATTATCTTTAGGAGCAACTCCTATAAACCCAATTTTAGGCTTTATTTTCACATCTAAATAGTTAGCATTTTGATAAAAAACAGATCTATTTGTACAAAAATCATCATATGTTTCATGTAAACTTACAATAATAACCAAATCATCTTCTTTCAAGTGAAACTGATCAATAATTTCTTCTTCACTTCCAAGATAAACCGGTATCTCACAAGGATATCCTAAATATGTCAACGCTTTTTGACATAGTAACAATGCAAACCTATTTCCATCGCCTAATATAACAATTCTTTTACATACCATGATTTTTTTAAAAATTTGTGTTTGTATGTGAGGAAAATTATTTTTAATAACCTTTTTCATCTTTTTCATATCTACTTCCGCATGCATATATTCTTCGTACATAACATTTTTAAAATAAGAAAACTTATTAATATTAATATTTTTTAAATATCTGACCATCGAAGTCTTAGACACTCCCACTTCTTCTATAAATCTATTTAATGTATAATCCTTAATATTACCTTTTAATTCCATTATTTTTTTACTAATTAAATATTCCACACTCTCTTTTGAACTACTATTTTGTATCATCATTATTTTTCCTATAATCATATTTTCATTCCTTTATATATAATTCATAGTATCTCGTTTTAATTAAATCAAATAGAAATAAAAAAACATAATGCATTTCATAATAATCATTATCCGTATCCATAGAAAAGCTGAAATCAATATATTCACTATTTATTTGAGATTTACTAAAAAGTATCTTTGTATTCTTTGTATCTAAAACAACTTCTTGAAATTTTGCATCACAACAGCCTAATAATCTTCCTGTTGCTGTAAAGAGACCAATAAGATCATTATTTTTTGGTACTAAAATTTTTCCATTATTTACTGAACTTAACAAAACCGTTTTATCAAATATTTTCATATCTACTTGAAAATCAAACAATAAATTTAAAAGTGTTGGTGACCCATAAGCTATAAATCTTTCATGTTCATTTATTTGTTTACAAATTTTATCTATTTCATCCATATTAATTAGATGATGTCTTAATTGACTCATAATTTGAATAATTTTATTTTTTTCAAAACTTTCATATCTATCTCTGATTTGTTTTAGTCTTACTATTCTTTCAAAAATAACCTCATCTTTAAACGCTGTATAATTTTTATATCCCAGTTGATTAAGATATGTTTTAAATTTAAGTTTTGATATGTTTAAAATTGTTAAAATGTCTTCTAATGTATAGGTTGGTATTTTATTATAGTGTTCAAATATTTTTCTAGATATATATGTATCAATATTATCAAATTCTATATTATTAGATGCTTTTAAAATATATTCTATTTTTAAATTTGTTTTGCTCACAATAAACACCCTCCTACAACAAAAATATTATAATATAAAAAGCGGAAAAATTGAAACCATTTTCCGCCTTACTTAATTATTATCTAATTACCTTTTTAGTAGCTGTATAGGCACCTACTGCTAACAACATGATAATAGCATATGAACCAATCATTGTATTATCTCCAGTTTTAACACTTTGTTCAACTTTATTATTAACTGTTGATTCCTTTTTATCATCTACTTTATCTTCTGATTTTGACACTGTTTCCACTTTAGATTGTTTGAACAACCAATTCATTGGACTACCATCAGTATTATCATTAAGAACTTTTACCCATGACCAATGCAATAATGTACCTCCCATACCATTGCTGATTCCTACAGCTTTCATTTCATCATCTGACCATATAGATAATTTATTATTTTTATCTCCCATATTTTCCATAGCTTTGTACATAGCTTTTGAACTATCTACATTGCATGTTGGATCATTTTCAGCATGCGTATAATAAACTGGAACATCTAATAATTTTTGAGTATCAATTTTTTTAGAAACCATCGATTGTGTACTTTCATCCCAAGTATATACATTTCCTTGGAATGCTTCTTCAAAATTCGAAACAATTGTATCAAAAGGATCTTTTTCTCTACCTAATGCTGCAAATGTTTGATTATGTACAGGAACAATTGGATCCATTGAGCAACAAGCTATAGCTCCAGCAAATATTTCAGGATATTGCATTAAAAACCTCATTGTTGCTCCTCCTCCACTAGAAGCACCTGCAACATATACTTGATTTTTATTCACATTTCCATCATTAATTAGATTTTTAATCAATTGTGCTTGTAATGCATTGTTTTGGTCAATTAATTTTTTCTTATCTTCATTTTCTGCAGCACCATAGCTATAGTTTTCATTTCCAACTTGCATTTGTAATACTGCAACATCATAACCAGCATCTACCCAACCAGTTAATCCTTTATTCGCTACAAGAGTATCTTCTAAATTACCATTGTATTCTCCACCACCATGATTCCATACAACAAGTGGTACATTTTTCTTAACTGATCCATCCGCATTTTTTGGTAAATACAACGCATATTCACGTGTTAATCCAGCATAAGTAAATGTCTTTCTTTCTGTATCATCTAAGACTTTAGTTTTAACTGTTGTTACATCACTTGCCTTAAAAGATAATGCATCATTAGTTAAACATTTAACTTCCCAATCCAATCTTTGAAATGACCAATCTGTTTTATAGATTCCAGCATAACAAAATGGATTCACTGTCATTTCTAACTTATTTCCTGATACACTTAATTTAATCCCATCATCTTGATAAGCTTCTGCCCAAGATCCTGTATTTACATCAAATGGAACAGTGCTTGAATTATTAATAATATCAAAATCTGCTGCTGTTAAATTTTGTATAATACTTTCATCGCTTACCTCAATTTCAAATGAAGATACTTCTCTTTGTCCATCTCCAACTTGTGTGTTTGCAACAATAGAACTAACTGTTGGACTAGTAGCATAAACAGGCATACAAAGCATCGATAACGATAACGCTGCGCCTAAGGATGCTGCTATTATTTTTTTACTTTTCATATTCTTTTCCTCCCTTTCGCACTTTCATACTATCACCTCTACTTACTGTAAGCGATTACAATATTATATTTATTGTTTCTTATTTTTTTACTACATATTAATATTTTGTATTTGGTATTTTTTTATGGTACTTTTTAAATCCTATTTTTACTATTATTTTTAGTTATAGCAGGTTGCTATTTAGGTATTGTACTTTTATAATATTATCGATTAAAGTAAACTTGGGGGAGATTTATCATGAAAAAAACACTCTATTTAATGAGACATGGACAGACTTTGTTCAATCTACAACATAAAATACAAGGTTGGTGTGATGCACCTCTTACACCTTTAGGAATTAAACAAGCACAAATGGCAAAAGAATACTTTACAAATATTACTCTTGATCACGCTTATGCTTCTACTTCTGAAAGAGCATCGGATACTTTAGAAATCATTACAGATATGCCTTATACAAGATTAAAAGGTTTAAAAGAATGGAATTTTGGTGCTTTTGAAGGAAAAGATGAATGTTTAAATCCTAAACTACCTTATGGGGATTTCTTTAAACAATTCGGTGGTGAAGGTGAACTTGAACTTAGAGAACGTATGAATAAAACTTTAACTGAAATCATAAGTAAGGATGATCATCAAGTTGTTTTAGCGGTTTCTCATGGAGCAGCATGTGCTCAGTTCTATCGTGCATGGGAAGAACATGCAAAAGTAAAGAAAACCGAAAGATTTTATAATTGTTGTATTCAAAAATATGAATATGAGGATGGAATCTTTACACTTGTAGAAATTTTTAATCGAAATATTACAGAATAGGAGAAGAATATGGATTCGATAAAACGTAAATCATTTAATGCAAATGTTGATTTGATTCATGGACCTATCTTTAAATCATTGATCATTTTTGCATTACCACTATTTATATCAAATATCTTCCAACAACTTTATAACACCGTTGATACCATGATTGTTGGAAACTTTTTAGGAGATGCTTCTTTAGCAGCCATTGGATCATGTACCTCTATTTATGACTTGCTTGTAGGTTTTGCCTTAGGTATTGGAAATGGTCTTGCTATTGTTACTGCAAGAAGTTTTGGCTCTAAAGATGAAAAATTATTGAAGAAATCAGTTGCTAGTTCTTTAGTCATTGGTATTGTTGTTTCAATTGGACTAACACTTATTGGTTTAATTTTCTTACAACCACTTCTTCATTTATTAAATACGCCTGCAAACATTATTGATGAAGCTTATAGTTATATTTTCTTTATTGTTTTATTTATTATTGTTATGTTTGCTTATAACTTATGTGCTGGATTAATGAGAGCCATTGGTAATAGTGTTATGCCTCTCGTTTTCTTAGTTGTTTCATCTGTTTTAAATATTATTTTAGATTTAGTTTTTATTACTCAATTAAATATGGGAGTTCAAGGTGCTGCAGTCGCAACTGTTATTTCTCAAGGAACTTCCGTTATTTTGTGTATCATTTATATGTTTAAAAAGACACCTTTGTTACTGCCTAAAAAAGAACATTTTGAAGTTGATAAAGATCTTTATAAAGAATTATTAGGACAAGGGTTCTCAATGGGATTTATGAATTGTATTGTTTCTGCTGGTTCTGTCATCTTACAATATGGTATTAATAATTTAGGTTATTTAATTATTGCTGGACATACAGCTGCAAGAAAGCTTTATATGTTCTTTAATATGCCTTTTACAGCAATGGCTCTTGCTATTTCAACTTTTGTTTCTCAAAATAAAGGGGCTAATCAAAAAGATAGAATTAAACAAGCACTTCGTTATGCTTATATCTATGACATTATTGGTGCAGCTATTGTAACTTGTATTATCTTATTATTTGGTTCTTCTTTAGTGAAATTAATATCAGGCTCAAGTAAAGAAGTTGTTTTACATAATGGAACACTTTATCTTACAATTGTTGGTCCTTTCTATGCCGTGCTTGGAATATTGATGCAAACACGTTATGCACTTCAAGGAATTGGTCAAAAACTTCTTCCTTTAATTTCAAGTGTGATTGAATTCTTTGGAAAGATTATCTTTGTTATCTTCTTAATTCCACGTTTTCAATATATGGCTGTTATCTTCTGTGAACCAGTTATCTGGTGTGTAATGACAGTTCAACTTGTTTATTCTTTCTATCATAATCCTTATATTAAAAATAATTAAAAAAATTGGACGGTGCCAAAGCATCGTCCTTTTATTATATTAAATTTCTTCACCATTAGATTCACAAACTTTTTTATACCAATAGAATGAATCTTTTTTGCTTCTAGAGAAATCTCCAGTTCCATCATCATGTCTATCTACATAAATGAATCCATAACGTTTAGCATATTGTCCTGTTCCAGCTGATACTAAATCAATTGGTCCCCATGTTGTATATCCAATTAATGGTACACCATCTTCAATAGATTCTTTCATTGCATGAATATGTCCTTTGAAGTAATCAATACGATAATCATCATGAATTGATCCATCTTCTTCTACTGTATCAAATGCTCCAAAACCATTTTCAACAATCATTAATGGAGTATGTGGATAACGATCATGTAATAAGTTTAATGTATATCTTAAACCATCTGGATCGATTTGCCATCCCCAATCAGATGCTTTTAAGTATGGGTTTTTAGCACCTTTTGACATATTACCTGCTGTTGTTTCTGCATTTTCATCTACTGTTACACAGTTTGACATGTAATATGAGAATGTATAGAAGTCAACTGTACCTTCTTTAATGATTTTTTTATCTTCTTCTGTAATATAAGAAGTATCAATATTATGTTCTTTAAAATATCTGAAGATAAATGATGGATATTCTCCACGTACTTGTACATCTCCACAGAAATTGTTTTTGAAGTTATCTTCATCAAATGCTGCTAAGATATCTTTTGGATTTGGTGTTAGTGGATATAATGTTGTATGTGCAATCATGTTACCAATCATGAAATCTGGATTGATCTTATGACCTTCAATAACTGTTCTTGCACTTGCTACAAATTCATTGTGTAATGCTTCAAACATAATTTGTTCATTTGATTTTAATTCATTTAATGGTATTCTATGATCTGCATTAACATCTTCTGGATCCATTAATCCAAGTCCATAAAGGTTACCAATTCCACCTTCACCCATGCATGCAATATTAATTTCGTTGAATGTTAACCAATATTTAACTTTGTCTTTATAACGTTTCATACAAGTTGTAGCGTATTTAACGAACATATCAATGACTCTACGATCTGAGAATCCGTTATATTTTGTTACAATGTTCCATGGAATTTCATAGTGACATAAAGTAACTAATGGTTCCATTCCATGTTTATGACATTCATCAAATACTTTGTCATAAAAAGCTAATCCTGCTTCATTTGGTTCTTCATCATCACCATTTGGGAAAATACGCCCCCAGTTAATTGATAATCTGAATACTTTCCATCCCATTTCAGCAAATAAAGCGATATCTTCTTTATAATGATGATAGAAGTCTACTGCTTCATGGCTAGGATAAAAAGCTTCTGGATCTGTTTTTGGTAAGAATGTTCTTGGTGTATTGACATCTCCACCTAATAACATATCTGGTACAGATAATCCTTTACCATCTTCTAAATATGCACCTTCACATTGGTTGGCAGCTACTGCTCCACCCCATAAAAATCCTTTAGGAAATCCCATTTTCATTACCTCCTTGTTTCCATTTGATTTTTTCTATAAACATTATAAAGGAAAATTATTAAAATTTCTTTCATAATATGAAAAAACTATTCAACATTTTCCCACCAATGTTCTTGATAAGTTTCTATATGACTATAATCAACAATTTCTCCAATCTTTGGTGTCGCCACATTTAAGTTTTCCTTTTGTGATCTTGTGGTAATTTGTTTAATTGGATCATCCCAAGCATGATTACAAATACAAAAGGCACACCAATGAACAGGAACTGTCCACTTTGCGTGAAGATCTTTCATTGATTGAATGCCATCTTTGGGTAACATATGAATATTGGACCATGCTCGATCATATTGTCCATCTTCAATCATTAATAAATCAATAGCACCAAATTTTTCATAAACTTCTTCGAAATGATTTCCATAACCGGTATCCCCTGTAAAATAAGTTGTATATTTATCATTTTTAAAGACATAGCCACTCCACAATGTCGTATTGTTTCTCCAAGGAACACGTCCAGTAAAATGCCTACCTGGTGTTGAAGTAATCGTTAGTCCATCAACTTTTACTTCATCCCACCAATTCATAACGTGTATTTTCTTTTCATTGACTTCCCAACGAAGAAGATGTTTTTCTACACCTAGAGGAACGCAATATTCTTTGACTTTTTCATCTATTTGTTTAATTGTTTGATAATCTAAATGATCATAGTGATCATGTGAGATAGCAAGAACATCAATATTTGGCATATTTTCTATATCTATCGGTAACTTAGAAAAACGCTTTGGTCCAATAAAAGGAACTGGCGAACTATAGTTTGAAAAAACAGGATCCATTAAGACATTCTTTCCTTCTATTTGAAGCAATGAACTTGAATGTCCAAACCAAATCCATTTAAGTTCATCTTTCTTCGCTTTTTCTATTTTCTTTAACTGATGAACAGGTATTTCACCCTTAGGAACTTTTTCTTCATTTTTATATTCACTCTTTTGTCCTGTCATTAATTGAATTTCAGGATTTCCATGAAATATTCCTTTTTTATATAATGAATTTCTCGCTTTATATTCTTTTTGATCTTCATCTGTCACACTTCCACCTAAGCTTGGCCAAAATTCAATAAATAACACAGCCACAATAGCGATACTTACTATCATAATACCTACAATTTTTAATATCTTTTTTATCATTTCTATTTATTCACTTCCTTCTATCATAGATTTGAATATTCATTCATTCTATGTTACATTTATCATAACATCTAAACTTGACTTTAGGTCAAGTATAAAGGAGGAACTTATATGTATTCTATTGGTGAAATCTCAAAAATGTTTCAATTACCTATTTCAACTCTTCGTTATTATGATAAAGAAGGATTATTTCCTCATTTAAAAAGAGTAAATGGCGTTAGACAATTTAGCGAAAGCGAAATTGAAACTTTACGTGTTATTGATTGTTTAAAAAAATCAGGCTTAGAAATTAAAGAAATAAAAGAATATATGTCTTTATGTTCTTTAGGAAATACCACGTTAAAACAAAGAAAAGAAATCTTTGAAAAACAAAAGGAAGAAGTTTTACAAGAAATGGAAAAACTTCAAAAAGTCCTTTCTATGCTCAATTATAAATGTTGGTATTATGATCAAGCGATTGAAAAAAATGATGAATCTTACGTTCAAGCTCTTTCATTTAATCAATTTCCACCACAAATCCAACAATACTATAAACATAGTCATGAGGATTGTTAGAAGTGAAAAAGAAAATACTAATTACCTTATCAATTATTCTCATTCTTTGTGTTGGTGGTTTTGGTTTTTACGTCAATGATTATTATCACGCACAAGGTGATGCTTTAGAAATCTTAAACCATCAAGAAGTAAAACAAGTAAATTCTAATCTTATTACTTTAGCTCCTCAAAAGACAAGTGATGTAGGTATTATTTTCTATCCTGGAGCTAAAGTAGAAAATACAGCTTATCTTCCTTTACTTGAACAACTAGAAAAGAAAGGTTATAACTGTTATTTAGTTAATATGCCTTTTAAGATGGCTATTTTTAATAAAAATGCTGCTAATAAAATTATTGATAAATATTCAAATATAAAACATTGGTATCTTTGTGGACATTCTATGGGTGGTGCCATGGCTTCTTCTTATGTTTCTAAAAATAAAGATAAAGTTGATGGTTTGATTCTTTTAGGTTCGTATATTTATGGCGATGTTTCCGCTCAAGATACACTTACCATCTATGGCTCTTTAAATACCAGCGTAAAAAAGAAAATAGACTATAAAAAGAATATTGTTGTTATTCAAGGTGGTAACCATGCTAACTTTGGAAACTACGGGCATCAAAAAGAAGATGCCAAAGCGACTATTTCTCGTAAAAGCCAACAAAATCAAACAATTAAAGCAATAGATCAATTTATTAAAAAAAGACTGAATTAATCTTCAGTCTTTTTCATATAGTCATTTAAATGAATACCATTTTTTAAAGCTTCAATGACATGATCTTTATCAATCACATTTTCTACCTTTTCATCTAAAATCATTCCAATAAAACGTGCATCATCATCAATTGTAAAAGGCCAATAGAAGTAGAAATGATTTCCATCTTTAAATTCAAAACGATAATCAAGAACATACCAATCTCTCGCAATCGGTGTTCCATAACTTTCATAACGATGTTTTAAAAGAAGTTCTACACTTTGAATATCTTCATATTTATATTCATTCATAAACTTAGCTTCTTTTCCAAATAAAACAGAATAAAAATATTTTACATTATCTATATAACCTTTAAATTGATAATAACGAATACGATCATTTAAAAACTCTACCGATTGATTTCTTGTTTGATCAAGTGGTAATCTTAACCATAATTGTGAAAACTGGAAATCAGCTGCAATCAAACCATTTGTAAATACAAATGAAATCACTAATACTGAAAGTACTCTTGTTAAAACATCTTGCTCATTTACAGCACTAAAGAATAAAACAATTAAAAATGTAGGAATAAATTTATATAAGAATTTTCTTAATGCAAGTTTCTTTGTAAGTCTTCTTCCAAGAGATACAATATCTGTTGTTTTTTGATAACCTAATTTATAATTCTTCACTTCTCTTTGTATTTGTTGTAAAGCTGGTAACATTGGTAGATCTTTTCTTACATACATTTCTATATTTTCTTGAACTTCTTCTAAGTTTTTAATTTGTTTTTCTAAATGAATCTGATTGATTTCTAAACATTCTTTAAAATCAAGTTCATTGTTTAAGATTGCTTTTACATCATCAATCGAAATATTTAAATTACGTAAGAACTTTACCATGATGAGTTTTTGTAAATCATCTTGGCTATAACTACGATAACCATTTTCATCTCTTTGTGGTGTAACGATCCCTTCTTTTTCATAATAGAAGATTGTATGCTTTGAAATCCCTAATTCCTTTTCTAATTCGTGTGTTTTCATAAGTAACACCCCTTCCTTAACTTTATCTAACACTATAGAGTAGCTTTATAGTCAAGGCTTTTTATCAAAATAATACCTTTTTTATAAAAAGACTGAATTATTCTTCAGTCCCTCTTACATAGTCATTTAAATGGATACCATTTTTTAAAGCATCAATGACATGATCTTTATCAATAATATTTTCTACCTTTTCATCTAAGATGGTTCCAATAAAACGAGAATCATCATCCAATGTAATCGGCCAATAAAAATAGAAATGATTTCCATCTTTAAATTCAAAACGATAATCAAGAACATACCAATCTTTCGCAATTGGTGTTCCATAACTTTCATAACGATGATTTAAAATCAATTCAACACTTTGAATATCTTCATACTTATAAGATTGCATATATTTTTCTGCTTTATTAAATAAAACACCGTAGTAATATTTCAAATTATTAAGATATCCATGAAATTGATAATAACGAATCCCATCACTTAAAAATTCTACTGATTGATTCATTGTTTGATCTAATGGCATTTTTAACCATATTTGTGAAAATTGAAATTCTGTCGCAACAAAGATATTTATAAAAAGAATCATTAATAAAATAAAGATAATGATTAAAGATGTTGTCTTTTCAAGGTTTTCATCAAAAAAGGAAGCTGCACAAATCCACATAATAAACGATGGGGTGATTGCGGCAGGAATCTTATATAAGAATTTTCTTAATGCAAGTTTCTTTGTAAGTCTTCTTCCAAGAGATACGGTATCCGTTGTTTTTTGATAACCTAATTTATAATTCTTAGCTTCTCTTTGGATTTGTTGTAATGCAGGTAACATTGGTAGATCTTTTCTTACATACATTTCGATATTTTCTTGGACTTCTTCTAAGCTTTTAATTTGTTTTTCTAAATGAATTTGATTGATTTCTAAACATTATTTAAAATCAAGTTCATTATTTAAGATAGCTTTTACATCATCAATGGAAATATTTAAGTTTCTTAAAAACTTAACCATTATTAATTTTTGTAAATCTTCTTGGCTATAACTACGATACCCATTATCATCTCTTTGTGGTGTAATAATTCCTTCTTTTTCATAATAGAAAATCGTATGTTTTGAAATACCTAATTCCTTTTCTAATTCGTGTGTTTTCATAAGTAACACCCCTTCCTTAACTTTATCTAACACTATAGAGTAGCTTTATAGTCAAGGCTTTTTATCAAATTTTGAATGAATTGTAAGAAATCCCGGTTGATATTTATTTTCTTGAACATAAATCCAATGATTTTTTAAATAACCATTAATAACTTCTAAAATCTTATCTGTAGGATAGCTTTTACCTTCTTGTCTAAGTTCTAAACCACAACATGTACATCCACCTACACCATGAATTGAATATTCTATATTATTTTCTTTAAGTAACTGATTGATTTCTAGAATCATTTTAAAATTAACAACATTATTCATAGTCATCTCTCCTTTACTTTATTATAAACAAAAAGGAAGAACGAATCTTCCTTTATAAACACATTTTATAAATATTCAAACAATCTTTTTGACTTAATGATCGATAAGCTCTAGGTAATGCATCTTGACCATAGCAAGCTTTTACTTTCAACTCATCAAATTTTTCATCATTAATTCCTACTTCACTTAATGATGTAGGTAAATGAAGTTCATCTTTAATAAAGCTTTGTAAAGCAACAATACCTGCTTTTGCATTTTCTAAAGTATTTCCATTATCTTTAACGCCCATAACATTTAAAGCAAATCTTGAAAAATCATCCACTACGGTTTCATCTTTATTTAATAAATAAGTCATCCATTTAGGAGTAATTATTGCAAGAGCTAAACCATGAGTCATATCATAAGTTGATGAGAATTGTTCAAGAGCATGGAGTTGCGCTTGTGTTTTATAACCTGATGTACAAAAACTATTTAATGCCCATGAAGCAGCCCATAACATTGTTGCTCTCGCTGAATAGTTTTCTGGTTCTTCAACAGCAATTGGTAATTGTTGGCGAACTGTTCTTAATAATGTTTCTACAACATTGAATTGTAATGGGTATTTATCGCTATTAACAAAATAGTTCATATCAAATAAGTGAGCCATAATATCAAATCCACCACAAGCTGTTTGTTTAGGTGAAACACTAAATGTATTAGTAGGATCTAAGAAAGCTGCTTTAGGTCTTAAGATATCTCCATTGATTCCACTTTTAACACCTTTTTCTACATTAGCAATTACACACGATTTATCCATTTCACTTCCTGTTGAAGCAATTGTAGGCATTGCTAGTACGGGTAAGGCATTATTCCATGCTACTTTCTTTTCTACTAAATCCCAAATATTATCTGTATCTACAAGTGTTAAAGCCGCAATAGCTTTAGAAGCATCAATAGTAGATCCTCCCCCAATTCCTAAAACAGCTGTAATATTGTTTTCTTTACAGATTTTTGCACCTTTATTGACAGTTGTATATCTTGGATTTGGTTCAACACCTGCAAGTTCATAAACTTCAATATTATTTTCTTTTAATTCTTTCATGACTTTATCATAAAGTCCTATTTTTTTAATAGAACCTCCTCCATAAACAACAAGTACACTTTTACCATATTTTAATACTTCTTCATGTAAATGACCTAATTGGTCTTTACCAAAATAAACTTTTGTTGTGTTTTGAAATTGAAAATCGTTCATTTTATTTTCCTCCTTCTGGTTTTAAAGACCCATAGTAATAAGAAGATGTTGCTCCACCATCCATTAAAAATGTTGCCCCTGTAATAAATGCACCTTTATCACTCATTAATAATTCAGCAACATTTGCAACTTCATCTGCAGTTCCTGGTCTACCAGCTGGACATTTTGCGAACATATTTTTATAGAAATCTCCCCTTGGTCCATTAAATTCATCAATGGCAAGCGGTGTTACAATAATACCTGGGGCAATAGCGTTGATTCTTGCACCACGTTGTCCCCATTTAACAGATTCAGCCATCACACGTTTTTCATTACATCGTTTTGCTAATTGATAAGCATGCAATGTATCTTTAATATTTTCTGGTTGTAAGATTTCCAGGTCTAATAATTCTTCAGTTGGTGTACATGCAAGTTGTTCATCTTCTAAAGCTGTAAGTTGCTCCATACGCCAACCTGATTGACTTGAAATTGTTACACCAACGCCACCTTCTTCAATAACTTTTCCTACTTCTTCCAATAAAACAGCAGTTCCATAAAGATCTACTTTTAAAATCGCTTCAATTGGTGCTTGTGAAGGTGAAACCCCAGCGCCATTGACAAGCATTTTAATGAGTCCATAATTTTTAGCCATATCAATCATTTTTAAAATATCTTGTCTACTTGATAAATCCATTTCTATAACTTCAACATCAAATCCTGCATCCACCATTGTCTTTTGAATATTTTTAGCGTTTTCAATATTTTTATCACCTAGAATAATTTTCTTACTAGCACCCATTCTTCTAGCAATAGCCATACTAATTTGACCAGCACCAACAACAATCATAACTTCTTTCATTATTCTTTACTTGCCTTTTCTATACAATCAATTGCATTTAAACTTCTTGGATATCCCACAAAAGGAATATTTTGAGAAACAACTTTAATTAAGAAATCTTGATCATTTCCTAAACGAATATTAGCTTTTGCATGGGCAATCGCTTGTGGTTCACATCCACCTTGTGCATATAGAAAACAAAAAGTAATCATTTCTCTTTGTTTATAATCTAAACCACCTCTTGTATAGTAATCACCAAAACAGTTATCAGTTAACCATTTACGAATATGCACTGTTTTAGGATCACCACTTGTCGCATATCCTTTCATGCCTTCACCAAAGATAGCTACTTGAGCTTGTTCTCCTTTTTCTAAACGATTTGGATTAGGATCATTTTGATTTTCTAAAGGAAGTTTTAAACCTAAAGTATCTTCAATAAAACTATTCACTGCTTTCAAGAAAGGAAAAACTCTTCCAATTCCTAAATAAGCTACCGCTTGATAAACAATTTCTTTCATTTCTACAGGAGTAACTCCAAAATTATAAGCTGCTTTCAACATTCCTTTGAATTCATCAATCCCTTGACATCCTAGTAAAACTGCAAGAATTGAAATAAATCTTGTTTTATCATCTAAATCATCTTGATTAACCACTTCATCAAAAGCAAAGTTATCAAAAACTTCAATAAATTCAGGATCTGTTCTTAAAAAATCTGAAACATATCCTGGAAACATTTTTTCATGGTAATTTTTAGCGTTATCTGTCATTTTATTTTCCTCCTAACCATCTTTCTAATTGTTGTCTACATCCATCTACATGACTTCCATGAATATTTAATCCTTTATGAACGATACTGTTTGGACAAAGTTTTTTGAGATCACTTTCACTTCTTCCCATACCGCTTCCTTCATGTGAACAAATAGGATAGATATGTTTATTTGTAAAGTCATAACTTTCTAAAAATGTCATAATGATCGTTGGCATTGTTGACCACCAGTTTGGATATCCTAAATAAATTGTATCGTATTCATCAATGCTTTCTAATGGATCTAATATTTGTGGACGAGCATTGTTTTTAAGTTCATCACTTGCACGTGACGTACATTCATGATAATCAAATGGATACGCATCGACTTCTTTGATTTCATAGATATCTGCATCAATCATTGTAGATAATGTTTCTGCAATAACTTTTACATTTCCTTTTTCTAAATTCACAATATTTCCCGAGAAATAATTTTCTTTATTATGTGAAAAATAAACTATTAAACTCTTACTCATTGATCTTTATCTCCTTTGCAATGTTATATGCTTTTTCTAGTGCATATGTTTTTTCAATATCATCTTTATTTCCTGTTTGAAAACCTAAAACATAATCAACAAAGCGATTTCCTCCAACTCTTAAACAATCAATATACTTTTGGAAAGTATCTTTGATAATTCTAAAATAACTTTCTTCAGGAGCTAATCCTGTTGTAAATAAATAGAAATCTTTATCATGAATTGTTTTTTCAATCGCAAATGTACGATCAATCAATAACTTCATTGAACCATTAAATGTGTAAAAATACACAAGTAAAGCAAAGATAATTATGTTTGCTTCTATCATCTTTTTGTACAAATTGTTTTGTTTTTTGACAGACATTACAGCCTAAACAAGGTTTGATATTTTGATAGTTGACGTAGACCTTTTCTGTAGTATAACCATTTTCTTCGACTCCTTTAATAAAGGCATCTGCAAGTCGATCGGTATTTCCATTTTTTCTTGGACTACTCATTAATACAAGAACTTGTACCATATTTGCTCTCTCCTTTTTCCACCTATATAATAAAAAAAATTAGGAATTGAAACAATTTCAATTCCTAATCATCTTTATAAGTTTTACTTATTTAAAAGATCTTTATACATCTTCACAAATTCTTCAATATAATAATTCGTATTTTCTTTAGACCAACAAGCAAAATAATTTCTTTGAATTGGTTTTCCTTTATAATGCAAGGTAATTCTTTCAATACCTTCCATTGTTTTTGGTAAATGACCTATTTGATCAATTGGTAAATATCCTCTTTGACTCGCCACCATTAAACGTGCTTGTTCTAATGAATTCGCATATAAAAAACGTCTTGAAAGATTGAGTGATTTTTCATAGAACTCTCTTTCTGAATCTTCTTTATCTTTAGAAACAACAAGAATACAAGACATATTTTTTAAATCATCCGTTGTAAGAACGTCTTTTTGAGATAGTGGATTCATTGAAGATATTTCTACAAAACATTCGCTATGTTTTAATTCATAATTGTAATAATCTTCATTAAATGTTCTTCTTTGTTCGCTGATTTTAACATCAATATGATGTTGGACTAAAAGTTCGAATAATTCTTCATGCGTACCACTTACCACCGAAATATTAACTTCTGGATAAATACGATTAAATTCAACAATGGCTTGATGAAGTTCACTGGTACTAAAGTTTTTAGGATAACCAATTGTTAGATTCAATTCTTGATCTTCTCCTCGACGAATTGTTTCTTCTTTAAAATCTTCAATTTCATCTAAAATCACTTTTCCATGACGATAAAAATATTCTCCTGCAGGAGTTAAAGAAAAATGCCTTTTATTTCTTTCAAATAAACGAATGCCTAATTCTTTTTCTAATGATTTAATTTGTTGAGAAATTGCTGATTGTGAAATAAAGCATTGTTCTGCCGCTTCGGTAAAGCTATGACAATCAACAATGGTAATAAAATATTTCATTTGTTTAAGTAACATGGTCTTCACCTCTTATGTACTATTTTATCGTATTTTATTCATTCTTTATAACAAAATTTGTTATAATTTGTATAAATAGAGGGAGTGAAAAAATGAAAAAGAAAATATTAAGTTTATTAGTTGTTGGTGTCATGCATTAAATTTAACAGGATGTGCGATGTTTGAATCAGAAATCAATGATATTAAAGGAAATCTTGTAGGAAATGGTTATACCATTGATACTTTCGATAACTATGGAAAAAGAGTCATGACAACAACTGGAGATAAAATCAATATTCAAGGAAATCCAGTAGAAACAACTTCTTATGATAGTGATGGAAGTATTATTACAGGTTATGAATTATCTTCTGTTATTACTATTACTATTGATGGGCAAGAAATTGAATCTTGTGGAGATACTTGTATCTTTACACAAAAAGGTTTAGAACCTAATGTTGATTTTACTCAAGAAGACATTGAAAGTAATGATAATGGAAAACTTTCAAATAATACATATATTGCGAATATTATCAATAAGTATAAAAATAAGTTTGGTAAATCAAGAGTGGTTGTGATTAAATCTCAATTAGGGCAACCAATTACGGCTTATTCAGGGGATAAGGTTTATTGGACTGTTCCTAAAAAATTACCGAAGATGACAAAATTAATGATTGATGGTAAAGCTCTTTATATTCATCGCGCAAATTATCAAATTATTGATACATCATTACTAAATTAAAAGACGGGGAGCCCGTCTTTTACATTGTGAATAAACTTAAAATATCTTCTTTGGACATTTGTGATAAACCACCACTATTGTTTTCAACAAACATGTCAGCTAATTCCTTTTTGCGTTTTTGTAATTCAATGATCTTTTCTTCAACACTATCTTTCATCACAAGATTAAAGACTTGAACATTATTCTTTTGTCCTATACGATAAGCACGGTCTGTCGCTTGATTTTGAGCAGAAACATTCCACCATGGATCAAAATGAATAACGGCTTCGGCAGAGGTTAAGTTCAAACCTGTTCCTCCTGCTTTAAGGGAAATCAAGAATACTGTTGTATCATCTTTTTGGAATCTTGAAACAAGTTCTCTTCTATCTTCTTTATTGGTACTTCCAGTAAGCATATAATATGTAATTCCTGCTTTTTGACATTCCTCTGCAATTAAATCTAAAACGGAAGTAAAGGATGAAAATAACAAAACTTTTTGCTTATTTTCTTGCATTGTTTTAATAAGTTCCATACAAGCTTTTAATTTAGAAGAAGGTTGATCAATATCATCATATACAAGACGTGGTTCTAAGCAAAGCTGTCTTAATCTTGTAAGTAGCTTTAAGATTTGCATCTTATCAGAACCTTCTAAATCGTAAAGTTCTTGTAATTCTTTATTTGCTTCAGCAAGATTAGCTACATAAAGTTTTTCTTCTTCATCATTGAATGGAAGAATGATATTTTGTTCAATTTTATCTGGCAATTCTGTTAAAACTTCTTTTTTATTTCTTCTTAAAATAAATGGTGTGACTAGTTTTTTTAGTTGTTTTGTTTTTTCTTCATCATTATTTTTTATAATGTCATTTTCATATTGTTTTTGGAAATAATGATAATTAAATAAATATTGTGGCATCAAGAAATCAAAGATTGACCATAGTTCTGCTAAACTATTTTCAATTGGTGTTCCCGTTAAAGCTAATTTATGTCTTGTTTTTAAGGTTTTAACTGATTGGGCATTTTTGGTTTTTTGGTTTTTGATATATTGTGCTTCATCTAAGATAACATATTCAAATTCAATCCCTTGATAAAGTTCAAAATCTCTACGCATATAATCATAAGAAGTTACATATAATCCTTGTTTAATTTCTTTAATTAATTCACTTCTTGTTTGTATATTTCCTGTAATACATGTAACTGGTAATTTATTAGAAAATTTATGGACTTCATCTTCCCAGTTATAAATAAGTGAAGAAGGACAAACTACCAAACTTGGTCGAGGCGTTTCTAATGAATCTAATAACGTAATGGTTTGTAAAGTCTTCCCTAACCCCATATCATCAGCAAGTATGCCATTAAAACCATAATCTTTTAAAGTATGAAGCCAGACATAACCTTCTTTTTGATAATCTCTTAAAATATTTTCATAATCTTTAGAAAGTGGATATTCTTTTTGAGTTGCTGATTTGAAACGATCTAATGTCTCTACAAAAGATTCTTCTCTATCTAGTTCAACATATTCAAAATCATTTTCTTCATCAATAGCAAGCATTCTTTGTTTATTCATCGAGAATTCACCATCATCAATGTCTTTTACATCAATATGATAATCATCCATAAATTGACTTAATTCTTCTAAATCAGGTGAATCTAAATAAAGCAATTCCCCATTTTTCAAACGATAAAATTTCTTTTTACGACGATATTGATTTAAAACCTCTTGTAGTTCTTTCTTTGGTATTTCATGCGAAGAAATATCAAATTTTAAAAGATCATTTTCAATACGGACACCTACATGTAAATTATAAGATATCTTCTTTCCTACTCTTTTTAAAGCTTCTGATACATAAACATCCCCATATTGTTTTAAATAATCTAAACCTTCAAAAATAAATTCATAGGTTGTTTGACTATTTGTATCAAAATAGGCACGATGTTTTTTTGTATCGATGGATGAAGCATAACGTTCAATATATTTTTCTACCAAATCTTGTTGATAAGTTGTCATCAATTGATCATTAAATCCATACACTCTATTTTGATTTTCATCCACATAGACCGGTTGAAAATAAATCATTTGATCATCATCAATATCTCCATAGATTTTAATTTCATCATAAGTTGGTATTTCTTCTTGGCTTTGATCAAAGACTTCAAAATAAGAAAGAATTGGTAATAAGACGTACTTATAGAAATCATGATATTGTTCCTCTAAAACAATCAGTTGTCCTTCATTTTCAATAATACTTTCTAAAAAACGGGCAATATTCCCCTCTTCATCAAGAACGATACGTTCCATATAAAACTTTCCATTATTCATTTCATAGCGATAACCATGTTTATTTCCAATAAACATTTCTTGATTGATACTTACTCTAATGACATAAAAATCTTCTTCTTTATTAATATATAAACGTAGCTCTGGTTCTACTTCACCAAAAGAAAGATTCTCTTTATTGATTTCATAAAGCTCATCAAGTAAACGTTTATCAATAGGGATGTTTCTTTTAATGGGTTCATAGTAATAGTTATAGTCTTCTATATCTTGACTTCTAAAGGAGATTGCTTTTTTCATGAAATCTATTTGTTTTAAGGCGTTTTCTGTAAAATTCTTTTCACTGTGTACAAATTCTAAAGATTTTCCATATTTATAATTTTCTTGATGATTGATTCGATCAATAAATTCTGTAATATTTTTGACTACATACTTCTTTTCATTTCCAACTCTATAGTCAACATTTATCTCATCATCTTGAAGATAAATAAAAGGTGTTAAATCATATTTTTCATTATTAATAGATAGTTGTAATTCTGTTTGATAATGATTTTTATTAAGATCAATGAGACGTGATGATGTATGTGCCAGTTGTCTAAGTTGAGCTTTTCTTCTTTGTCTTTGATTTTCTTTTTCAATCTCTTTCATTTTTTCTAATTTTTCACTTTGATACTCAAAAGGAAAATCATTGATTTCTAATTCATTAAGTTTCATAATAACTGCCCCTAAATGACCACACATAGAATCTTGATCATTAAATGGGCAAGCACATTTATAAGAACCGACTTTATTATCTTTAATTTCTAATGAACATTTTTGTATGTGATTAAAAACTGAAACGACAGCATCAATATGATAAAGATCATCTTTTAAAGTAATATACATACTTTCTACATTATCATAGTGATGATATCTTCTGGCAATCTCTAAGTTATTTTTACTTTTTACAACATTTAAATTAATATTAAATTTCAATTTCATCACCTTCTTCTAAACATTCATCTAACATTTCATGTATTTTCTTTTTTCTTGGATATTCTTTTTTGATCATATCAACAAACTCTATTTTTGATATTTTATCTAAATCAAGAAATAACTCATAAACATAATTTTTAAAATAATAATTTGAATTTCCTTTTTTTATATAATTTTTTAAACATTCAACATAAACCATTAAATACATTTCTAAACTATATTCTTTAATGATTTCTTTTGTTTGTTCAAAAAGTGTCATATTTGGTCTTTGAAGTAAAACATAGATCAAATATTTAACATCTTGACTTTGTTTAAACATTAAAGCTAAATCATAATCATCATAGATAGGTTTAATCGCATCCATAAAATCTAGTAAATAATCTTCAAACTTAATTCCATAAAATTGTTTTAAATCTTCATAATAAACAGGAATATGCGATGAATTATAATAATCTAATTTAGAATAAATATAATTCAAGTAGGCATCTTCATGTTCAGGATCAAGCAATGAATCAAGTTTTGCCTTGGTTTCTTTTTTTCTAATATTTTGTTCATGTTTTTTATAGTAAAGACGAGCAAGTTCTACTTGTTGGTGATCAACATAATAATGTATCATTTCTGTGATATAATCTTCATTGTTATTATAAATTTGAATATCATCTAAATATTTTTTCATATCTAAATGATGATCATTGATAATTTTAAAGTATGTATTTAGTAAAGAAACTTTTCTTTTCGTTAAAAGCATTTCTCTAATAATATCTATTTGATCATTGACATCTAATTTATAGATAATCATCATAATATAGCTAAATGCATTTTCATATCTTTGATATTTCATATTTTCTTTTAACCAGCGCGTTGTAAGTTCTTTATTATGTTCACTTGTAAGTAACTTACTATAACCTTGAAACATGATTTGAAGTATTTCATGACGATAATCGTTAGGATAATTAGAATTTAAAAATTCATCAATGACTTGTTGATAATTGGTAATATGAAAACTTCCTTGTTCATTTAATTGAATAATACGTTTTAAATATTTTTTAAATTCTTGATTGAATTCACGTTTTAACATAAAACTACTATGTGTTCTTCTACGAACATCTTTTAATAAAGCATTGATATCAATATATTGTTGTTCATCTTTAGGAAGTCGATCTTCAATCGCAAAATAAAGTGCCGCTTCATGTTTACAATGATTTCCTTCTTTAGCATAAGGACAATCACACGTAGCTGACATGACATCATAATGTTCATCTAAAGTGATTTTAGTATGATAAGCTTCATTTCCTAAAATAATTCCTGTATAGGTTTGGTTATCATATTGATTTACAGAAAAAACTCTATTTTGTTCAAAATATATTTTTCCTCTTTTTAATATTGTCTCTGTAAAAAATGATTTCATAGGCTTCCTCTTTTCATATTCACTTCATTATACCAAGAAAGAAAAAAAGCACAAAACTTAATTTGTGCCTAAAATATGTTTATTGATAACTTCTGCAATCGCTCCTTGATTATTTGTTGCCTTGGTAATAATATCACATTCTTTTTTCATTTCTTCAACTGTATTTTGGACACCTACCCCAAGGCCTGCTACTTTGATCATTGATAAATCATTAAAATTATCACCTATTGCAATTGTATCTTTAATATCTACATGTAATAACTCTGCAAGTTTCTTTAAACCTTGTCCTTTATTAACTCCTTGATGATTAAATTCAATATAACGATTCGATGAATAACTTACATCCAAATCACTTGTTATCTCTTTTAAATCATTTTCAATTCCTTTTAAATATTGGTAATCTGTATTCATATATAACACTTTTACAATTTCTTGACCCTTTAAAAAATCAATATTATCATCAAAAATTTCTATAACTTCCATTCTTCCTGCCAAATAATCTTTTTCTTCTTGGACATACTTATAAGCATAGACCATATCTTTTGTATAAACATGGATACAAACATCATAATCTAAACCTCTTTTGTAAAGTTCACTCGCTTTTTCAAAAGAAATTCCTTCGAAATGAAGTAACTTACTTCCTTTATTTTCAGTAATGGCTCCACCATTATAAGAAATCACATATTCATTTTCTAAATCATACAATCCTAAATCTTTTAAAGTTCCACCAACGGTATTAAACCCTCTTCCTGTTGCTGGTACAAACTTCACACCTAACTCTTTTGCTTTTTGAATGGCTTCAATATTCTCTTTAGAAATCGTACGATCATCACTCAACAATGTTTCATCTAAATCACACGCTATAATTTTATACATAGTATCCCTCTTTTCTTACTTTTATCTTATCAAAAAGGAATTAATATTTTCGTAACTTTCATGATATGAAATAAATACTTTCTATGGTATGTTTAATAAGGATGATGTTATGAAAAAACGTATTTATGAAATTATAGAAGTATCTAAAGAAGATGACACAACAAGTCATATTTATGATTTTGTGATGATGTTTACAATATTTATGAGTATTATTCCTCTTGCTTTTAAACAAGAAACAAAGTTATTTACAACACTTGATTTAATTACAGTTATAATTTTTATTATTGATTATTTATTAAGATAGGCTACAGCTGATTTAAAATATGATGATCCTCGCTTTATTTCTTACATAAAATATCCATTTTCATTTATGGCAATTATTGATTTATTATCAATACTTCCTTCAATCAATATGATAAATAAAGGATTTAAAGTCCTTAAAACAATTCGTCTTATTCGTACCTTTCGTGTATTAAGAATCTTTAAAAGCTTTCGTTATTCAAAAAATATTCAAATCATTCTTCAGGTTGGAAAAAACTCAAAGAAGGCTTTGATTGCTGTTCTTTATTTAGCTATTGGTTATATTTTTGTTTGTGCCCTTATTATTTTTAATGTTGAACCAGATAGCTTTAATACTTTCTTTGATGCCATCTATTGGGCAACGATTTCTCTTACAACCGTTGGTTATGGCGATATTTATCCTATAACAACTTTGGGAAGAATAATTACAATGGTTTCTTCCTTTATGGGAATTGCGATTGTCGCTTTACCAGCTGGTATTATTACGGCAGGTTATATGAAAGAAATAGAATCAGATAAAATTTGATTCTATTTTAATGAGCTATTTATCATTGGCTTATCATCATCGTTTTTCATAATAAAGAAAGTATACATATGATAAGGACATTCCTTTAATCCAAATAACATTGCATAGATGTTTTCTTCTTCTGTTTCTATTTCCTTATAAGCATCCAAATATTTTTTATAACCTAATACTTTTTCTAAATCTTGGTAGATTTCTAAACTATATCTTCCATCTACAAATTTATGTTCTTGTTTGAGTTTGTTTTGTATATCTTTTAGATAAGCATTTTTCCATTCAAGTATTTTATCAAAATCTACTTCCACCCATTTTCTAATTACTTCATTTTCTACTATATGATCTATTTCTAAACAATAAAGCATTTGAAATAATTGATCTTCAACAAGATTATTTGTATAAGTTTTATGAAAATGAATATTAAGTTCCCCCTCTTTTTCTTCTAAAGCAATTTCTTCTTGTTTTTCCCATTTTTTTAAACATGCATAAATAAGAATAAATTCATCTTGAGGTAGTTCATTTATTAATGAAAGTAAATAGGTTGTATATTGTAAATCTTGTGGCTGTTTATTATTGGGATTTATTTTTTTATAGTTAAGTACATGTTTTTTATGATCTTGATACAAGATTGTTGGAAAATGTGTTTTAGGCCCTTTTTGATAAAAGTAATAAAGAACAATAAGAATCATAGCAAAAACAAATAGTAATTCCATAAGATCATCTCCTTTAATTTATTGTATCAAAAAATGGAGGAAAATGAAGTGAACCTCCTAAGTTTGTCCAACTTTTTGGCTATTCAAATAATTTAGGGGTCCCAACTTTGGGGGTCTACTTTAGGGGACAACTTTAGGGGGATGGACTTCTAATAAT
>NZ_JAJDKB010000038.1:0-26385 GCF_020589955.1 Faecalibacillus sp. TM498 | reverse complement strand
ATCAATGATGGTATTAGCAGGTGGAACAGTTTGCTTAGTTAAAAGAAAAAAAGAAAATGATTAACATTCTTATATAATGATACTTGAGGACAATCAAAAAGATTGTTCTCTTTTTTATTGACATGGGCGTTACTCACGGGAGTATTCTAATTATTAGAAAGGAACTATAGCCTATGAAAAAAATAAAAAGTATAATCTTAGTAGGAATGTTATTAATGATGGTTGTAGGGTGTGAACATTCTAATACTAATAGTGAAGGAAGATATCATATGAATACTTTTACAAAAAATACAAAAGTTTATGATGTAATAAATAATACATCATTTAAAGGATATGGAAAATTAATATTTCCTGTTGATAGGAAAATAGATAAAGATATGACATTGGATGAATCAAAAAGTTTGTATATTTGGTATAACTATATTAATTCTAATAAAACAGTAGAAATTGTTAATTATATGAAACAACAAGCAGATTCTAAAAAGCAAATATTTTATAATATTTATACAGAAGAAGAAATGAGGGCTGATCCCGAAAAGCGTAATACAGGTTTGTTTTATTTTCGTGGAAAAGAAAATGCTAAGTTTGCAATCCTAAATGCAGGTGGGGGATTTATGTATGTTGGCGCCATGCAAGATAGTTTTCCACATGCTTTGGAACTTTCAAAAAAAGGGTATAATGCCTTTGCTTTGATTTATAGACCGGATGCTAATAAAGCGATGGAAGATTTAGCAAGAGCTGTAGCTTTTATTCATGAAAACAAAAATCAATTAAAAATTGATGTGACATCTTATTCAGTGTGGGGAGGATCTGCAGGTGGAAGAATGGCAGCTTGGTTAGGAGATTATGGAACAGAGTCTTTTGGAGAAAAAGCTTATCCTAGACCAAGTACAGTTATTGTGCAATATACGGGTTTATCTGAAGTAACAGGAAATGAACCGCCAACTTATGCCTGTGTAGGAACAGCAGATTATATTGCAGATGATCAAGTGATGGAAAATAGAATTAATAAAATAAAGTCAAATGGGACAGATGCACAAATTGAAAAATTTAAAGGACTTCCACATGGCTTTGGACTAGGCGAAGGAACAAAAGCAGAAGGTTGGATCAATCATGCTATTCAATTTTGGGAAAAACATATGAATTAAAGGAGCTAAGTAATGAAAAAAACATGGTTAATTACAGGATGTTCTTCAGGCCTTGGAAGAAGCCTTGCAAAAGAAACTTTAAAACAAGGTTATAATGTTGTTGTAACAGCAAGAAATACAGATACAATTCAAGAAATTGTTGATCAATATCCACAAAGTGCTTTAGGAATAGCTTTAGATGTAACAAATCAAGAAAGTATTAGAAATGCAGTAAAGCAAGCTATTGATTATTTTGGCTCTATTGATATTTTAGTTAATAATGCGGGATATGGTTATCGTTCTGCCATAGAAGAAGGAACAAGACAAGATATAAGTAAGCTTTTTGAGACGAATGTATGGGGACCTGTTGCTTTAATTAAACAAGTGTTACCCTTTATGAGGGCAAAACACCAAGGAGCGATTATTAATGTTTCATCTATTGCGGCTATTCATGCTTCTATGGGTTCAGGTTACTATGCAGCTTCTAAAAGTGCACTAGAGTCAATATCAGAATCTTTAAAGAAAGAAGTGGAACCTTTAGGAATTAAAGTTATGATTGTTGAGCCAGGTGCTTTCAGAACAAACTTTACAGGAAGCTCCTTAACACAATCGCCAAAAGCAATAGAAGATTATGCCTTAACAGCTGGTACAAGACGTGTTGAAAAAGAAAAGAATCATGGAAAGCAACCTGGTAATCCTGATCAAGCGGCACCTTTAATTATACAAGCTATTGAAAGTGAAAAGACACCTTTAAGATTATTGCTTGGAAGTGATGCCGTTAACTACGCTCATGATATGCTTGCAGAACATCAAAAAGACTATGATAAGTGGTGTGAATTAAGCAAAAAAACAGATTATAAAAAAGATGATGATTTATTTTGATAAGTCATCATCTTTTTGTATAAGATTACTAAAATATTTTACTTTACCATTTAAAACATCTTCATAGAAATTTTGTTTCCAATGAATAAAATCAATACTTTCATTTATTTTTTGAACTTTATGTTCTAATTTTTTTAATTTCTTTTCTAATATTCTTTGTCTTTCAGGAATTGTTTCTTCACCCTTTAAACATAATTGAAGATATTCTTTCATTTCATTAATAGTCATATCACAATTTTTTAAACAAGATAGACTATTGATCCAAGCAATATCATTTTCATCAAAAACACGATAATTATTTTTATCTCTTTTTACATGAGGAATGAGTCCTTCATTACAATAATATTTTAAAGTATCATAAGATAATCCTGTTTTTTTACACGTTTCTTTCATTGAAAATAGTTGTTTTTCTTGATTCATTTAATCATACCTCATCTTATAAAAAAATATTGACCGTGTGTAACACACGACATTTATAATTGTAATAACATCAAATAAAATGTCAAGAGATGATATGGAACAAGCTCCTCAAAAAGTACAAGAATGGTTAGAAAGTATTGAAGAATAGCAGATGAAAAAAATAAAACATATTTTAATTATCTTAATCATGTGCATAAGCGCTATAGGTTGTTCAAGTAAAGAAAAAAAGATATCTTTGGAATGAAGAAAATATACCTAAAGAAACAGATTATACAGAAAATACAGGAGGTTATTTTGATGATCCTGATTTCAAACCCTATATGACGATTTATTCTGTACCACAAGGAACACAGATAAAAGGAGCAATGCTTGTAAGTCCAGGAGGTGCTTTTATGTTTCGTTCAGAAAATGCTGAAGGAAAAGATATTGCAGAAGCGTTTTCTAAGCTGGGGTATATTTCATTTGTTATTCATTATCGTTTGCAGCCTTATAGTGAAAGAGAATCAGGAATAGATATTGCAAGAGCAGTAAAAATGGTGCGTTATTATACAAAAGATTATGGGGTTGAAGAGAATAAAATAGGATTGATTGGTTTTTCTGCAGGCGGTATTGCTAATGGAAGAACTGTTTTAGAATTTGGTCAAGATATTAATGGAAATGTAATTGACGATCATTATGTACCAGATCAAATTGATAAAGTTTCTTCAACAGCAAATGCCTTAATTATGGCATATTCATTTTATGGAAGACTTTCACATGCTAATTTAGAAGAAAGTACTTTTAAAGATTTTGATTTATCCCCAACTTATTATGTCTATGGAACAGAAGATCCATTCTATAATCAGTTTAATGAACAGGTAAAATTATTAAAGAAATTAAATAAAAATATTGAATCTCAAGTATTGAATAATTACCCACATGGTTTTGGCATTCAAGGTGATTGGGCAAAGGATGTAGATCAGTGGTTGGATAAAATATATGAATAAAGAGGAAAAAAGATGAAAGATTTTCAATTAAGAAATGATACTAAATTATTATTTAGAAATAATCCAGTTAAAGATTTAAAAGAATATGTAAATAAAAAGAAAGTTTTATTTGTTTATGGAGGAGGCTCTGTAAAAAGAAATGGTTGTTATAACGATGTAAAAAAAGCAATAGATGAAAGTGATGGAAAACTATTTGAACTTTCAGGAGCTTCACGAGAAATAACAGCTATAGAAAAAGGTATTCAACTTGTTGAAGAAAATAAGATTGAAATGATTATTGGTGCTGGTGGAGCGAGTATTATGGATTGTGCAAAACTTATTGCTTTTGGAAGTTATCAAAAAGATGACTTGTGGGACTATATAAAAGGAAGAAAAAATCCTTATGGTCTTGAAAAATTGCCCCTTATTTTGATACCAACATATCCTTCTAGTGGTTCCGAATATGGATTGGGTGCTATAGCGTCAGATAAAAGGAGACAAGATTTTGGGACTGCTTATGGAATTGCGGGAGATGTTGCTTTATTGGTTCCTAAGTATTCACTTTCTTTAGATAAAGAAATGACAGCTTATACAGGTTTAGTTACATTTGTTCAATTATCAGCTTCAACAATTGGTGACCATAATCCAATATCTTATGATATGGGAATTTCAGTTATTAAAAATGTATTAAAGGCGACAAAAAGCTTGAAAGAAAATCCAAATGATGAAAAGGCAAGAGGAGTTATCCTTTATGGTGCTTCTATTTCAACATCAGGAAGACTAGGTCTTGGTAAAGAAGAAAATTATGCTTATGACATTTATGAATTAGAATTTATTCCAGAGGTATTGTTTGAAGCAACTTATCGAAAGAGTTTAACAACATTATTTCCAAGATTTTTAAAAGTAATGGCAAAATATTACCAAGAGGATATTGTACGTTATTTTAAAGATATTTTTGGTTATGAAGAAATAGAAATAGCAAGTAAAGAAATGATTAAGCTCTTTGAAGATTTAGGTGTTGATATGTATTTTAAAGGACAAATAACAAGGGATAAAATTGAGAATATTGATTTTGAAACAATACTTTCTATTGAAGAAGTCACAAGCATCATTGAGGATTGTTTGGTTAAATAACCTATGAAGAAATACAAAATTTTATTGAAAATAATTATTGTTTGTTTACTTTTTGTAGGCTGTCAAACAAAAAGTAATAAAAATGAAAGGAATGATAAAATAATGACACAAGCAAAATTTCCAAATAAACTTACTCAAATACCACAAGATTACTATAATCAGTCCACACAGCCAGGATCTCTTGTTGAATTAAAATATGATACTTATGAAGCAATGAGCTACAAAAGCCATCAACAAATATTACATAAAAGAGCAATCGTTTATCTCCCTTATGGTTACAATCAAGAAAAAAATTATAATGTTGTGTATTTAATGCATGGTGGATGGAGCAATGAAACAACTTATTTAGGTACTCCTAAAAGCCCAAGTGAATTTAAAAATGTTTTAGACAATGCGATTTTAAATAAACAAATGCAACCAATGATTGTTGTTTGTCCAACCTACAACAATACAAGTCAAGAGGATAGCAGTGACTATTCTTTAGCAATACAATTAACAAATCTTTACCATCAAGAATTAATAAATGACTTAATTCCTGCAGTTGAAAGTACATATAGTACATATGCAAAATCTACAGATGAAGAAGGTATAAAATCATCAAGAAATCATCGTGCCTTTGCTGGCTTTTCAATGGGATCGGTAGCTACATGGAGAACCTTTCAATATTGTTTAGATGATTTTCGTTATTTTTTACCATCAAGTGGAAATCTAACTTCAAATGGAGAAGCAATGGCTAAAATAGTTAAAGATCAGGTCTATTCATGGAGTGACTTCTTTATTTTTGCTGCTTCTGGTACAGATGATTTTGCTTATAGTGCTTTTAAACAACAAATTGAAGCAATGTTAAATATAAAAGATCATACTTTTAGATATGCCAATAATGAACAAGAAGGAAATCTTTATTATTTATGGCAAAAAGGTGGTATCCATAATGGAGAGTATGCAATAGAGTATTTTTATAATGGATTTTGTTGGCTTTGGCAATAAAATTTACTATAACTGTCAGTTATACATGGATGTATTATTGATATTGTACATTTAAAAAAGTAATAGCTAAAATGAGATTAGAAAGGGGGATTGATGTGAGAAAAGTAATTGATGTAGGGATGATGATTTTATTATTACTTTTAATGGCTTTTCCATTTACCGGACAAGATATTCACATTTTTTTGGGAATAATCATGATTGCTTTCTTTATTATTCATCATTATTTAAATAGAAGATGGTATTTGAGTTTATTTAAAGGTAAGAAAACAAAGATACAAATACTATTTATAACCATTAATAGTTTGTTACTTATAAGTATTTTTGGTGTTGCACTCAGTGGTTTAACACTTGCTGGATATGTGCCTATCATGTCTTATTTTCTAGCAAGAAAGATGCATTTAGTATGTTCTTATTGGAGTTATTTGCTCATGGGATTACATGTAGGTTTACATCTACAAGTTACAAAGAGGATTAAAAATCAAATAATTGTTTATGGAATAATGCTTATAGGAATTATTTTATTTACGAAAAATCAAATACTTATTTATTTGTTGAATATATCCGATTTTTTATATGTGAGTGATCGAACGAATATGATTATTTATATGTTTGAATATTTGATGATCTTTATTTTGTTTGTATTACTTATGAATGTCATCATAAAGGAGATGAAGAAGAAATGAAAAAGAAAATATTAGTTATACTTGCAGTAATCTGTGTTATTGCTTCTGGTGTGGGTTATTATTTTTATCGCACACAAAGAAATGTAAGTGTTGGTTTAAATAATGATATTCAAGATGAAAATGGTAAAAAAGGAAAAACTTCTTTAGATAGTTCTAAAGTATTAGTGATTTATTTTTCTAATGGGGGAAATACTCAAAAACTTGCAAAAGAAATTTACGATCAAGTTGGTGGGGATTTTAGACAAATTAAACCCCAAAAAGCTTATCCTAAAGGAAATAAACTTTATGATTATACAAAAAATGAACAAGAAAAAAATGGTCGACCAAAACTAAAAGACTTAAATATTGATATAAGTCAATATGATACGATTTTTATTGGCTATCCTATTTGGTGGTATACCTATCCACAAATTATTTTGAGTTTCTTTGATCAATATGATTTAAGTAATAAAACAATTATTCCTTTTGTAACACATGGTGGTAGTGGTATGTCAGGAACAAAAGAAGACATGGAAGAATATTTAAAAGATAAAAATGTAACTGTTAAAGAAGGACTCGCTGTAAGTCGTACAGATATTGAAAAGAGTCAAAAGAAAACAGTTGAAAATTGGTTAAAGGAGCTTGGTTATAAATAGATGAGAAAAAAATTAGAAGAGAGTATGCTGAAAATCGCATTATTATCAGTGTCTCTACTGGTTGCTTCTGCACCGGCTATTAATGCTAATATACCAGCTATGGCTAAAGCTTTCCCTAATGTTCCTTTATCAACTGTAGAATTATTGACAACGATTTCATCTATGTTTTTGATGATTTCTGTTTTAACAAGTAGTTTTATAGCAAGAAAAATTGGTTATAAGCAAACTATTTTATTAGGAATTATAATTGTTGCTATTTTTGGAACTTTACCTGCTTTTACGCATTCTTTTTTGTTGATTATGATTTCTAGAGCTTTATTGGGTTATGGTATAGGTCTTTTTAACTCTTTATTAGTAACAATGATTTCTTATTTTTACCATGGTGAAATAAGAACTTCTTTATTTGGTATGCAAAGTGCTTTTGAAGGACTAGGTGGTATTTTTATTACCTTTGTTGCGGGACAATTACTAAAGATTAATTGGCAAGCACCCTTTTATGCCTATTTACTAGCAGTTCCCGTTATTCTTTTATTCTTTATTTTTGTACCAAATGTACAGGTTGAAAAGAAAGATGAACATATAAATGAAGATGGAAATAATAATTATAAAGGGGTTTTAGGATATACGTTTGTTATTTTTATTGTCTCTATGCTTTATATGATTATGGGAATTAAAGTATCTACTTTAATGACGTCTAAAGGATACGGGCAAGCAAGTGATGCGAGTTTGGTTATCATAGCGCTTGGTATTGGATCAATGGTATCAGGAAGTATGTTTGGTTCTATTTTAAGAAAATGTAAGCAATATACTATTACTTTAGGTTTTATTTTACTTTCTATAGCAATGTTTTTGATTGGGGTAGCTCAAAGTACGGGAATTGTTATTTTTAGTGGATTTGTCATTGGTTTTGCATTTAGAAATGTATTTCCTTATTTGATTCATAAAATAAATGAGCAAAAGGTAAGGAATGCTTCACTAGCAACTTCTTTGTTTTTAGCAGGAAGTAATTTAGGTAGTTTTTTATCTCCTTATGGAGCAATTTTATTACAAAAATTAATTAAAACAAATGATTTAAGTCGATTGTTTTATGCAGATGGGGTTTGCTTTTGTTTATTAGCAATAGGGACTCTATTTATTGTAAAGAAGGTGAAATAAATTGAATGAGTCTACAAAAATAAATGATATTTTAAAGAATTCGTTATTTAAAGGTATAGGACAATTTTTATTTCCAACAGATTTTTATTCAATTACAAATAACATGACCTTAAAAGATGTAGATCATTTACTTCCTTATCATAGTCATATTGAAGTAAGTACAACTATAGAAGTATTAGAATATTTAGAAAATCAAAGAAAACAAGGGAATCAAGTATTCTATGATATCTATACAGAAAAAGAAAAACAAGCAGATCCAACAAAAAGAAAAACAGGACTTTTCTTTTTCAAAGGGAAAAAGAACGCACCTTTTGCGATTATTAATGCAGGTGGTGGTTTTAGTTATGTTGGATCAATTCATGAAAGTATGCCTCATGCTCTTTATTTATCAAAACAAGGCTACAATGGTTTTGCCTTACAATATCGTACAGGAGGAGCTGATGTAGCATGCCTTGATCTTGCAAGAGCAATTGAATTTATCTTTGAACACGCTAAAGAATTAGAAGTAGATACAAATTGTTATTCTTTATGGGGTGGTTCTGCTGGAGCAAGAATGGCGGCTTATTTAGGAAGCTATGGCACTATTTCCTTTGGTGGAAAATATTTACCTAAACCAGGAACTGTGGTGATGCAATATACGGGACATAGTGATTATACAAGAAATGAACCACCAACTTTTGTATGTGTTGGTGAAAATGATAGGATTGCCTCTTGGCGTGTTATGGAAAGAAGAACTCATATTTTAAAGCGAAAAGGAGTCGATGTTGAATTCCACAAATATCCCTCTTTAGGACATGGTTTTGGCTTAGGAATTCATACAAGTGCAAAAGGATGGATCGACGATGCAATCCATTTTTGGCAAAAACAAATAGAAAAAGGAGAAGATGAAAAATGAGAAAAAATTTTGGAGCACAACCTTATTTATATCCACAACCAGTGATGATTATTGGGACATATGATGAAAACGGAAAAGCAAATGCCATGAATGCTGCTTGGGGAGGAATTGTTGGTAGAGATGAAATCATGATTGATTTATCTTCACATAAAACAACAAAGAACTTAGAAGTTATCAAAGCATTTACTGTAAGTGTGGCAGATACAAAACATTTAGTTGCTTGTGATTATGTTGGGGTAGAATCTGCCAACAATTGTGAAAATAAAATGGAAAAGGCAGGATTTACAACAGTTAAAAGCGAATTTGTGAATGCACCTATTATCAATGAACTTCTTCTTACTTTAGAATGTGAATTAGTAAAAGTAATTGATGGAAGTAAGTATTTGGGACGTATTGTTAATGTAAGTATTGATGAAGAAGTTTTAGGAGAAGATGGTAAGTTAAGTTTAGAAAAATTTAAACCTATTACTTTTGATATGATTCATGGACAATATATTGAATTAGGAAAATGTGTAGGAAAAGCATTTCATGATGGTTTACAACTAAAAAATAATTAGGAGGTTGATTCTATGATGAAAAAAGTAAAAGTATTTTTGATTGCTTTAGTTATTATTATTGCGGGTGTCGGTGGTTACTTGGTTTATAATTCACAAAAAGTTTCTACTACAGAAGAAAAAGTCGTTACAAATGAAACGAAATCAACGACAAAGAAAGTGCAAGGTGATGGTAAAACTTTAGTGGTTTATTATTCAGCACAAAACCATACCAAAGATGTTGCTGAAAAAGTTGCTGAAAATTTAGGGGCAGATCTTTTTGAAATCGAACCGAAAGAAAAATACACAGAAGATGATTTAGACTGGACGAATGATGATTCAAGAGTGACAAGAGAACACGAAGATACATCATTAAGAAATGTTGAATTAAAAACAACAGAAGTAGAAAATTGGGATCAATATGATACTGTACTTATTGGTTATCCTATCTGGTGGGGTATTGCGGCATGGCCTGTTGATACATTTGTTAAGGCTAATGATTTTTCTAACAAAACAGTTATTCCTTTTTGTACTTCTACTTCATCTGGTTTAGGTGAAAGTGGTACAAAACTTCAAAAAGAAGCTAAAGGTGGTAATTGGCAAAAAGGTCAACGTTTTAGTTCAAGTCCTTCAGATTCTACAATTAAAGATTGGACAGATAGTTTAAAATAGGATGTTATTTGAAAAATGCCGAATTGCCGAAAAAAAGTGCCGAAAATAATAAAAAGTGAGTTCGTGTTTATAAACATGGACTTTTTTCATTTTACATAAACTTAACATAAACCATACGTTCTTTTGATTTTTGAATGGGTTGAAAAACACTATGATAGGAGTGTCTTAAGAAAAGGAAACAAAAATAAATAATATCTTAAGAGAAAACAAAGGAAGGTAAATAAAAAATGAAAAAGAAAGTATTAAGTGTTTTAATGGTTTTCATGATGTGTCTTGGTTTAGCCGGATGTGGCGGAGGATCAAATAGTGCATCAGATGACATTAGTGGAAAGGTAAGTTTAAACGGATCAACTTCAATGGAAAAATTCGTTAATGCCTTATCAGAAGGAATTAAAGAAAAATATCCAAACTTACAATTAGAAGCACAATTTACAGGATCTGGTGCAGGTCTAGAAGCAGTTGCTTCAAAAACAACAGATATCGGAGATTCTTCTCGTGCTTTAACAGATGAAGAAAAAGCAAAAGGATTAGAAGAAAATATTGTTGCTATCGATGGTATCGCAACAATTACAAACAAATCTAATAAAGTAACAAACTTAACTAAAGATCAATTAGCAAAAATCTATACAGGACAAATTACTAACTGGAAAGATTTAGGTGGACAAGATGAAGCAATCGTTGTTATTGGACGTGAAGCTGGTTCAGGAACTCGTGGAGCTTTTGAAGAATTATTAGGAATTGAAGATCAATGTCAATATGCTCAAGAATTAAATGAAACTGGTGCTGTTCTTGCTAAAGTTGCTAAAACTTCTGGATCAATCGGTTATGTTTCATTAGATGTATTAGATGATACAGTTTCTCCTCTTCAATTAGATGGTGTTGAACCTAGTGAAAAAACTGTTAAAGATGGAAGCTATACTTTACAAAGACCATTCGTAATGGCTACAAATGGAAAAATTAGTGAACAATCTAAACAAGTTCAAGCAGTATTTGATTTCATCAATAGTGATGCTGGACAAAAAATCATTGAAAAAGTTGGTTTAGTAACACCAAATAAATAAAAAATAAAGAGGGAAGTATTATGGAAAAAAAGTTATCAATTATTAGCCATAAGAAAGCAAAATCCCTAGTAGAAAAAACAGCCGCGATGATCTTTCGTGGCTGTGCTATTATCTCTGTTTTAGCAGTTGTTACTATTACAGGATATATGATTATTTCAGGGACACCTGCCATCTTTAAAGAAGGAATTACAGGTATTTTGTTTTCTACAACGTGGGCACCAACAGCAGCCAATCCTCAATATGGGATTGCTTATGTTATATTAACATCCATTGTTGGGGTTTTTCTAGCAATCTGTATAGGAGTACCTATTGGTTTATTTACAGCAATCAACCTTGCTGAAATTGCACCAGTAAAACTTAGAAAAATATTAAAATCAGCAATTGAATTACTTGCAGGGATTCCATCTGTTGTTTATGGATTATTAGGAATTCTTATTGTTAATCCAATGATGTATAAATTAGAATTAATGATCTACCATGGCTCTAAAACACATCAATTTACAGGTGGGGCCAATCTTTTATCAGCTATTATCGTACTATCAATTATGATTTTACCTACACTTATTAATATTTCAGAAACAGCCTTAAAAGCTGTACCTGATGATTATCGTAAAAGCTCACTTGCTTTAGGGGCAAGTAAAATTCAAACAATCTTTAAGGTTGTTGTACCAAGTGCTAAATCTGGAATTATGTCAGCTATTGTACTTGGTGTAGGTCGTGCTATTGGAGAAGCGATGGCTATTTTGTTAGTAGCCGGAAATGCAGTATCTCTTCCACTTCCATTTAATTCTGTTCGTTTCTTAACAACAGCCATCGTTTCAGAAATGGGATATGCTAGTGGTACACATCGTCAAGTTTTATTCACAATTGGACTTGTTCTATTTATCTTTATCATGATTATTAACTTAATCTTAACATATGTTTTAAAAAGAGGTGACTTAGATGAATAATACAATATTAGAAAAAAAGAAACGTGTTAGTGATCAAATTCTCTATGCACTTATTCAATTAAGTTCATTTCTTTCAATTTTTATCTTATTAGTTATTATTGGTTATATTCTCTATCGAGGAATACCAGCCTTTGATTTTTCTTATTTAGTAAATACAACAAGTATTATTAATGATACTGTAGGTATATTACCTAATATTATTAATACACTTTATATTGTTATTGTGACACTTTTAATTGCTTGTCCAATAGGAATTGGTGGAGCAATTTATTTAAATGAATATACAAAAAATAAAAAATTCGTTAGTATCATTTCATTTACAACGGAAGTTTTAGCAGGTATTCCATCAATTATTTATGGATTATTTGGAATGTTGTTCTTTGGATCTGTTTGTCATTTAGGATTTTCAATTTTGACAGGTTCACTTACACTTGCCATTATGATTTTACCAATCATTTCAAGAAATACCCAAACAGCTTTAGAATGTGTTCCTAAAAGCTATCGTGAAGCTGCTTTAGGAATTGGAGCAACAAAATGGTATATGATTCGTACAGTTCTTTTACCAAGTGCAATTCCTGGTATCTTAACAGGAGTCATTCTTGCGATGGGACGTATTGTTGCTGAATCCGCTGCCTTATTATTTACGGCAGGCTCAGTTGCTATTTTACCTACTAATATTTTTAAACATTTGTTAAGTAGTGGGGGAACTCTTACTATTCAATTATATTTAGAAATGGCTAAAGGTAATTATGAAGTTTCATTTGTGATTGCTCTTGTTTTAGTAGTTATTGTTTTAGGTTTAAATATGTTAGCTAAATGGATCAGTCGCAGATTTGATGTAAATAAAGGGGATAATTAAGATGGAAAATAAAATAGAAGCAAGACATCTGAATTTGTATTATGGACAAAAACATGCTTTAAAAGATGTCAATTTAGATATTAAAGAAAATAAAATTACAGCGTTTATTGGCCCTTCAGGGTGTGGTAAATCAACATTTTTAAAAACATTGAATCGTATGAATGATTATGTTGATAACGTTAAAATTGAAGGGGATGTTATCTTAGATGGTGAAGATATTTATGATAGCCGTGTTGACACAACTTTACTTAGAAAAAAAGTTGGGATGGTTTTCCAACAACCAAATCCATTCCCTATGTCAATTTATGATAATGTCGCTTATGGACCACGTATTCATGGTATTAAAAATAAAAAACAACTTGATAAAATCGTTGAAGATAGTTTAAAAGCAGCAGCACTTTATGATGAAGTTTCAGATCGTTTACATTCAAGTGCCTTAGGTTTATCTGGTGGACAACAACAAAGATTATGTATTGCCCGTGCTTTAGCTGTACAACCAGAAGTTATCTTATTAGATGAACCAACAAGTGCCTTAGATCCGATTTCAACACTTAAAATCGAAGAACTTTTATTACAATTAAAAGATCAATATACGATTGCTATCGTTACTCACAATATGCAACAAGCAAGTCGTATTGCTGATTATACAGCCTTCTTCTTAGTTGGAGAAATGGTAGAATATGGACCAACAAAAGATGTCTTTGGTATGCCAAAAGATAAAAGAACTGAAGATTATATTACTGGTAGATTTGGATAGGAGGAAAGAAAGATGCCAAGAAGTCAATTTGATCAAGAACTTAATAAGATGCATGTTGATTTAGATAGAATGTGTCATCTTGTTATTTTAGCTATTGAAAACTGTGTTACAGCATTTAAGGAACAAGATTATGAACTTGCTCGAGATATTATTCATGGAGATAAACAAATTAATGATGTGGAAAGATCGATTGAAGCAAAATGTTTATCATTGATTTTAAAACAACAACCCGTTGCTTCTGATTTAAGAGATGTTTCTACTGCTTTAAAAGTAGTTACTGATTTAGAAAGAATTGGGGATCAAAGTGCAGATATTGCGGAATTAATTTTAGAAATGAAAGAAATGGATAGTTTCTTAATGATTGGTCATATTCAAGATATGGCAAAAATTGCAACTAAAATGGTTAAAGAAGCTTTAGATGCATTCCATCAACATGATTTAAACCATGCTTTAGAAGTAAAGAAGATGGATATTAAAATGGATGAATTGTTTGATCAAGTTAAAGAAGATATTATTCAAATGATCAAAGAATCGAATGACAAAGGTGATTTAACAATCAACTTCTTAATGATTGCGAAATACTTTGAAAGAATTGGTGATCATGTTGTTAATATCTGTGAATGGATTGAGTTCAACCAAACAGGAAAACTTAACAATACTCGATTAATTTAAACCTCTTTATAGAGGTTTTTTTAGTTGTTCAAATATGTAAATACATTTAATTTATTTAAATATATTAAGTTTATCATGTGTTATTATTAGTATGCTTTTGTTTTAAACAACTATCAAAAATAGTAGTTAAAAAAGAGCGACTATGATATAATTTTTCCGAATAGTTATACATGGCAGGTAGTTATCCTTGGTCGTTTAGATCGAAGGGCGTATTCTTCGTTTACATAGATATCCCTAGGAAAATATGAAAACGGAGGTGATGGAAATGACAGCTTATGAAGCTATATGTTAACTACACTTACATTAATGATGTCAATAATAAATATCGTTATTAAATTACTTCTATATATAATAGAAAATAATGCAAAAAAATAACTACCTCGAAAAGTTTTGGCGAACATTGAGGTAGTTATTTTTCTCAAGAAAGTCCAAGGCTAGTCGTTTATGACTATTCCTTTTTTCATTTATATTATAATTTATGATAATTTCTAAGTCAACATCACAAAATGACAGTTTAAAAAAAGCTTTTCATGCAAATAAAGAACATCTTGTGCAATAAATATATCATTAATGCTAATCAGCACATATAATTGTATTAATTAGGGAGGATTACCATATGAACAAGAAAAGATATATTATAATTGGGTCAATAGTTTGTGTACTGCTTATGACAGTGGTATTTTTTGTTTCTAATCATGGAAAAAGTAATGAACAAGTTGTTACAGAATATTTTGAACTTTTAAAAAAGAAAGATTATAAACAAATGTATCAAATGTTAGATCAAAAGACAGTCTATACTCCTACACAAAAATATTTTATTGAAAAGCATAAAGAAATCTATGATGTAATAAATCCAAGTAATATACAGGTAAAAGTAATAGATGAAAAAGATAATATGGTTCAATATCAAATATCGATGGATACTGTAGCTGGAAAAGTTAAATATAAAAATAAGATTGAAATTAAAAATGAACAAATTAAATTTAATAAGCAACTTATTTTTGATGAGTTTTCTGATAAGAACAAAGTAAAAGTGATTACGACACAACCTTATAGAGGGTATATTTTAGATAGAAATGGAAAATATTTAGCTAAACAAGGAAATGCTTATTCAGTTGGTCTTGTAAGAGGAAAATTGAATGGTGAAAATGATTATGCACAAATAGCTAAGTATTTAGAAACGGATGTTGAAACCATTCAAAAGAAAATGAGTGCATCTTGGATCAAAGATGATTCTTTTGTACCTATTAAAAATGTATCAGAACAAGTAAAAAATCAATTGATTCAACAAGAAATTTTAAATATTAAAGGTGTTAAAATCAATACGATTTCTATGCGTGTTTATCCTTATGATAAAATAACATCTCATATCATTGGGTATGTCCAAAATGTTAATTCAGAAGATTTAAAAAAACATAAAAATGAAGGTTATACAAGTAATTCAATAATTGGTAGAAGTGGTATTGAAGCAACATATGAAAAAGAGTTACGTGGAGAAGTAGGTGGAAAAATTGGCATTGTTGATGAAAATAATAATGTCATTAAAACAGTTGCCCAAAAAGAAGCAAAAGATGGTAAAGATATTCGTTTAACAATTGATATTGATTTACAACAAAGTCTTTATAATGAATATCAAAATGATAAAAGTGCTTCTGTTGCTTTAAATCCACAGACAGGAGAAGTTTTAGCACTTGTTTCAACGCCATCCTATTCAAATAATGATTTTGTCTTAGGACTTTCAACAGATAAATGGAATGCTTTAAATAATGATAGTAATCAACCTTTAATGAGTCGTTATAAACAAACTTATACCCCTGGATCAACAATGAAGCCTATTACAGCAGCTATTGGTTTAGAAACAAAGACAATTGATCCAGATAAGGATTTAGGTGCTAAAGATAAATGGCAAAAAGATTCAAGTTGGGGCAATTATTATGTGACAACATTACATGCTCCTTCACCTAATAATTTAAAGAATGCCATCACGTATTCTGATAATGTTTATTTTGCAAGAAGTGCCTTAACTATTGGAAAAGATAATTTGTTTAAATATTATAAAAACTTAAAGATTGGTGAAAAGATTCCTTTTGAGCTTGCTTTAAATAAAAGTCAGTATATCAATAAAAATCAAAAAGTAAATGATCAATTCATTGCTGATAGTGGTTATGGACAAGGACAAATTTTGATGAATCCTGTACAACTTGCAAGTATTTATAGTTCATTTGTCAATGAAGGATCAATTTATCAACCCCATATCGTTCAAGGAAAAACAAAAACATGGATTAAAAATATTTTTTCAAAAGAAACAACAAAAACAATCAAAGAAGATTTAATTAATGTTATTGCAGACGAAAAAGGAACAGGCCATAGTATTTATCATGATAATGTGACTCTTGCTGGAAAAACAGGAACAGCAGAAATCAAACAAAGCCAAAGTGATACGTCGGGAACAGAACTTGGTTGGTTTACAGTAATGACGACAGATAGTAAACAACCTCTTTTAATAACAACATTGGTCGAAGATGTTAAAGATAGAGGTGGCAGTGGTTATGTTGTTGAACATACAAAAACACCTTTAGATTTATATCTTTCTAAGTAGGTAAAAACGATGAAGAATAAGATAGTTTTAAGTTATCGATTCATTATACTAGTTTATTATTTATTGGCTTTTTTGATTGTTATTATGAATATTAATCATTTAGAAAGGGTATTAATCTATTCTTTGATTTTAATCGTTTTGTTTGGTATTGTAGTGCATATTTATATATTGAATATTCCAAAATTATTGTTGTCAAATAAGTATATTGAAAAGAATTTATCTACAGTAAAAGAAGCGATAGATAAAATTCATAATAAGTCTATTAATGACAGTTTAATAACAATATATATTTTTCTTTTAGAAATTTCTAATTATAAAGAAGAATATCAAAACTTTGTAGAACAAAATAGTAAAAGAATTTTTGATGAAAAGCAAAATAGACATTGGTATACTATAAAATTACAATATTATTATAATTTGAATAAAAAAGATGAATATTTAAAATTATATGATCCTCAATTGGATAATAAAGTTAAAAACCCACTTTTTAAAATCATGTATCTCATTTTAAATGAAGAATATGAAGAAGCTCTTGAATTATCAAAGAAGGTTACAAGTCAACAAAAAGACATAGGATATATTATGAAGTTATATTATAGAATTATTTGTTTAGAGCATTTAGAAAAAGAAAATGAATTGAATGATTGTATTAATGAGATGGTAGAATTCAATGATCAAATACATTATGTTAAAGAAATTAAAGATAAGTATAAAAAATAATAATATGGTATACTTCTTTTCGTAACTTTATTTAGAAAGAAGTGAAATATGAATGTTAATAAAGATAGTAGATGATGATCAAGTTTTTGCTAAAAAGATAGAGAGTATGGTGTATGATGGATTTAAAGATATCTTTCTTGATTATTCAATAGATTGTATAACAAGTCATTTTGAAGATCGTTATTTTGAAAAAGGAGATATTTTCTTTTTGGATATTGATTTAAAAGAAAAAAATGGCATCAAAATTGCTGAAAAAATTAGAGAGAACAATTCTAATGCAATTATTATATTTGTTTCAGCAATGAATGATATGATTTTTGATTCATTAGTTGTACAACCTTTTTACTTTATTAGAAAAGATAATTTTGATAGAGATATGAAAATTACATGTAGTTTAATTCAAAACTATATTAATAAAAATCATAGAATTATTACTTTTGATTTTAACGATAGAAAAACATCTATTAAATTATCAGATATCATTTATTTAGAATCATTTTTACATGAAATTACGATTCATACATCATTTGATGATTATAAATATTCAAGTTCTTTTAATAAAATGATGTTACTTATAAATTCTACCAATATTGTAAGAATTCATAAATCATATGTGGTCAATTTGTTTTGGGTCAAAGAGATTTACAAAGAAGAAATGATATTGAATAATGGCATTACTTTAAAGATTGGAAAAAAATATCGACAAGATGTATTAAAAAAATATAAGGAGTATTTATTAAAATGATGTATTTATTTTTTGATTATTTAGAAGTATTATTAGGCGCAATTTTCATAGGTGTTTTTTGTGATGTTGAACAAAAAAACAGATATTGTTTGATTTCATCGATAATTAGTTTCTTTGTTATGGAAATTATGCAAACTTATGATTTGTTTGGCAATGAGATGGCATATGTACTAGCAATTACTAATTTTGTAATTGTTTCTATTGTAAAAAAGGAAGTTAAATTTTATAATTTTATTCCTTGTATATTATTTACGTGGATATCTGTTTTTACTTCAACTATAGTTTTATTTTTCTTTAAAATAATAACAAACTATGATATGACCAAGATTCTAAAACTATATAGATTACCTATTATTTTTTTAGCAAGAATTATTTTCTTGGTTCTTATTGTTGTATTGAATTATTTCAAAACTAAAATAAAAGATACAATTATTGAAAAAAATAAATATTTATTAACAATTACAATGGTATTGATTTTTGGAATATACTTTATTTTGTTGAATGATATAGGACATATGCAAATAACTATTGATGATATCTATGTGGTTTTATTATTATTGCTAGTTTTATTTTTTGTGGTATGTATTTTATTTATACATATGACACGACTCTATAATGAAAAAACAGAATATGTGTTAAAAAATAAAGAATTGGAATACATAGAAAAAAATAAGTCTTTAGTTCATTATCTTCATGATAATGTTATGAAAATACAGCATTCTTTAAGATATGGATTGATTTTGATAGAAAATAATATAGATGATCAAAAATATGAAGATGCAAAAAATCAGGTAGAGCATTTTTATGATTTGTTAGATGAGAAAACAAATATCATGACAAATAATTATATATTTGATACATTATTGAATGATTATATTTTCCTAATAAAATCTCAATTTGATACAAAAGTAAAATTATTGATAAACATCGGAAATGATTCGTTTTTTAAAGATTTTAATAATTGTGATAAAATAATTAATACTATTTCCAATTTTTTTGAACAATCAGATAAAACATATTTAGAAATAAAATTGATTGAACATGAAGCATATGTTCAATTAGATTTATTTGTAGAAAATAAAGAAAATAACATTGATAAAATAAATCAAGATATGAATGTTGAATATTTTGAAGATTATGCACATCTAAAAGTGATTTTTGACAAATAACCATTTGAGCTTATACATCGTATAAGTTCTTTTATTTCTAATCAACTTTTAACCTAAACTTAACATAACCACCCCTTTGCTATGTTAAGATAATGTAAAGGATGTGGAAATAATGAAAGAATGTATATATGTAGTAGAAGATGATGAAAATATTAGAGAAATTATAGATTTAGCTTTAACAAGTGCAGGGTATAATGTTAAACAATTTTCTAATGCTTTAGATGCTTTAGAAAATATGAAAACAGATCAAGTGGATCTAGCTGTTTTTGATTTAATGTTACCTGGCATTTCAGGAATTGATGCTATCAAAAAGATACGTGAAACTGATCAAGAATTACCTATTTTGATTTTAAGTGCGAAGGACCGAGAAATTGATAAAGTCAATGGTTTAGATAGTGGTAGTGATGATTATATGACAAAACCTTTTGGGGTTTTAGAATTACAAGCAAGAGTACGTTCTTTGCTTAGAAGACATGCTCCTAAAGCAGCGCCGATTATTGAAAGTCAAACCTTAAAAATTGATAAACAAACAAGAACAGTGATGCATAATGGACAAGTCATGGAACTTACAAATAAAGAATATCAGTTACTTCTTTATTTAGTAGAAAATCATACACGTGTAGTCGAAAGAGATGAAATTTTAAATCATATTTGGGGTTATGATTTTATAGGTGAATCAAGAGTTTTAGATGTGCATATTCGTGCTTTAAGAGCTAAATTGGATGATGATGGAAGTAAGTATATTAAAACTATTAGAGGTGTAGGATACCGCTATGTTGAGGAAGTGAAATAAGATGAATAAAGCTCTATTTAAATATTTTGCAACAGTTTTAATTATTACGTTATTATTTTCTTCAAGTGTTTCAATGGTGATTCTTTCTGATCAAATGATGCAAACAACAAGAAAAGATATGTACTATACGGTAAAGCTTGTAGAAAATCAAATTGATTACCAAAAACCATTAGAAAAACAAATAGATAAATTAAATGATTTAGCTTATACAAAAGATACACGTTTAACAATTATTGATAAAGAAGGAAATGTTTTAGCGGATAGTGATAAAGAGGGGATTCAAGAAAATCATAGTGGACGTAGTGAATTTAAAGAAGCTTTAAGTGATCAGTTTGGTTATGCGACACGTTATTCTTCAACTGTTAAAAAGAATATGATGTATGTGGCTTATTATCATCGTGGTTATGTTGTTCGTATTGCGATTCCTTATAATGGTATCTTTGATAATATAGGACCACTTTTAGAACCATTATTTATTAGTGCTGCTTTATCATTATGTGTTGCTTTAGCTCTTTCTTATCGTTTTTCTAGAACACTTACGAAACCATTAGAGGAAATTAGTGAAGAGGTTTCTAAAATCAATGATAATCGTTATTTAAGTTTTGATCATTATCAATATGATGAATTTAATGTTATTGCGACAAAACTTAAAGAACAAGCAGATACAATAAGAAAAACACTAAAAACTTTGAAAAATGAAAGATTAAAAATAAATAGTATTCTTGATAAAATGAATGAAGGGTTCATTTTATTAGATACAAATTATGAAATACTTATGGTCAATAAAAAAGCTAAACAACTTTTTAGTGATAGAATGGAAGTGAATCAACCTATCCAAGATTTTATCTTCGATCACCAAATTATAGATCAATTAGAAAATATCGGTGTAGAACCTAAAATCGTTACTCTAAAAAAAGACGAAGAAGTCTATGATTGCCATCTTGCTAAAGTAGAATATGGAGTGACTTTGCTCTTTGTAAATGTTACTGAATCTGTTAATGCTACAAAAATGAGACAAGAATTTTTTTCAAATGTTTCTCATGAACTTAAAACACCTATGACATCCATTAGAGGTTATAGTGAATTATTACAAGCAGGAATGATTGATGATCCTAAAGTAAGAAAACAAGCATTGGATAAAATACAAAAAGAAGTTGATCATATGTCACAATTGATAGGTGATATTTTAATGATTTCAAGACTTGAAAACAAAGATATTGAAGTCATTAAACATCCTGTTCATCTCCAACCAATTGTTGATGATATTTTAGAATCATTAAAAGTAGAAATAGGAAAAAGAGAAATTACAGTAGAATGTGATTTAACATCACAAACTTATCTAGCAAATCATCAACACATCCAACAATTGATGAACAACCTTATTAATAATGCTGTTAAATATAATAAACAAAAAGGAAGTTTAAATATTCATTCTTATCTTGTTGATCAAGACTACATTATTGAAGTAAGTGATACAGGTCGTGGAATTTCACTTATTGATCAAGGACGTGTCTTTGAACGTTTCTTTAGATGTGATGCAGGGCGTGATAAGGAAACAGGTGGTACAGGTCTTGGACTTGCAATTGTAAAACACATTGTTCAATATTATAAAGGAACAATTCATTTAGAAAGTGAATTAGGTAAAGGAACAACCTTTAAGGTTGTCTTACCAATCATTAAGGACTCATTGTAGTCCTTTTTTTATGAAAAAGTATCTAACTTGATAAAATGTGTAATTTTACATATTTTATCAAGTTGAAGGGTGTTGTTACTCATTTTCAAGATATTTTGAATATGTTAAAATGTCATAAAAGAGAGGTAGAAAAAATGCTTCAACAAGAAAGACATGAACAAATACTGGCAAGATTAAATACAGAAGGAAAAGTAAAAGTTAAAGAACTCGCAAATGATTTCGAAGTCACAGAAGATTGTATTCGTAAAGATTTAACGGCTCTAGAAAAAGAAGGACTTTTAAAACGTATTCATGGAGGAGCTATGCAAGTAAGAAAGAATCTCCATGCTTACCATGTAGATGAACGTATGAGTGTACGTTTATCACAAAAGAAAATCATCGCGAAAAAAGCAGTTGAATTGATTGAAGAAAATACGGTGATTTTTTTAGGAATCTCTACAGTGAATTTAGAACTTGCCAAGTGTATTTATCAAAAAAATATATCACTTACAATTATTACAAATATGATTGATATTATGCAATTATTTAGACATGGGGAACATAAAGTAAATCTTATTTTCATTGGAGGACATTTTAATCGCGCTAAAGATGGTTTTATAGGTACTCTTGCAATTGAACAAATTCACAATTATCGTTTTGATCTTTCTTTTATCGGTACAGTAGGAATGAATATCCATGATGGAAAAGTAACCACATATGATGTCGAAGATGGTCTTACAAAAAAAGAAGTCATGGATGCAAGTAAAAAATGTTATCTTGTGGCCGAAAATGAAAAACTCAATTTAGATGGGAATTATGTTTTTGGGCATTTAAGTGAATTTACTGGATATATTGGTGAACAAGAGTTAAGAAGTCCTTTTAAGGAAAAAATAATGGAGTATGGATTAGAAATCATTTAATGATTTCTTTTTTTATAAAAAATCAATAAAACAATTATTGAAATTTATTGTTTTATTGATTTATAATAGTCTTGTAATAAGAAAAAACAATAAAAGGAGGCGTGTTATGAATTGTTTATATCAAACAAAAAGAATTTCTGATTTAAAAGAAAAGATGTTGAGCAGTAAACGTTATGCTTCTATTGAACAGGCACGAATCATTACACGTGTTTACCAAGAAAATGAGAAATTATCTCTTCCTAAAAAAAGAGCTCTTTCTTTAAAAGCAGCATTAGAGGAATTAGAGATTTCTGTTGAAGATGAAGAGTTGATTGTTGGAAATCGTACAAAGGGTGTACGTTATGGTGTTGTTTTTCCTGAAAGTGGTTGTTCGTGGATCAATCAAGAATTTGAAACATTACCAACAAGACCACAAGATCAGTTTTTAGTAAAAGAAGAAGATATTAAAGAATTTAGAGAAAAGATTTATCCTTATTGGAAAGGAAAATCTTTAGAAGATGCGATTAAAGGAACTTATGGAAAAGAAATCAATGAAATAAGTAAAGTGGTAAAAATTAATCAAAAAGATCATGCTCAAGGTCATATTTGTCCTGATAGTGCTTTATGGTTAAAACTTGGTCCTCAAGGTTTAATGGAAAAAGCAAAAAAAAAATTAAAGAATTGTAAAGATGAACAAAAAGAATTTTATGAATGTACGATTCTTGTATTAGAAGGGGCAGTTCATTTTATGCAAAGATATCATGATTTGATTGAAAGTGAAAAAATCGAATCATTAAAAGAAGTGGGAAAGATTTGTATGAAGCTTTCTAAAAGACCTCCAGAAACTTTTCATGAAGCGGTGCAATCTTTGTGGTTTTTATTTGTGATATTACATATGGAATCCAATGCTTCTTCTTTTTCACCAGGGAGAATGGATCAATATCTTTATCCTTATTATCAAAGAGATATAGAAAAAGGAATTCTTACTAAACAAAAAGCTTTAGAAATATTAGAATGTTTGTGGTTGAAATTTAATCAAGTTGTTTATTTAAGAAATCAGAATAGTGCTAAATATTTTGCTGGATTTCCAATTGGTTTTAACATTGCTATTGGAGGTGTAGATGAAAAGGGAAATGATACATATAATGAACTTTCTTTACTTTGTTTAAAAGCACAAGAGCATTTAGGATTACCACAACCTAATTTATCTGTAAGACTTAATAAAAATTCTAGCCATGAATTAATGCAAGCTGCTATTAAAGTTGTTTCACTTGGAAGTGGTATGCCACAATTTTTCAATGATGAAGCTATTATTCAACCAATGATTGAAGATTTAGGAATTGAAGAAAAAGATGCACGTAATTATGCTATTGTTGGATGTGTTGAACTGACAACACATGGCAACAATTTAGGATGGTCTGATGCAGCCATGTTTAATTTAAATAAAGCATTAGAACTTACTTTGAATCATGGAAAATGTTTACTAACAAAGCAACAAATAGGATTAGATTTAGGAAGTTTAGAAACATATCAAACCTATCAAGATTTAGAAAATGCTTTTCAAAAACAAATTGATTATTTTATTGATAAAATGATGGCTGCAGAAAAGATTGTAGAAAAAGCACATCAAGATTATTTACCAACAGCTTTTCTATCTACTGTTATTGATGATTGTTTAGAAAAAGGATTAGATGTTACTAAAGGTGGAGCTAAATATAATCTATCAGGTATTCAAATGATTCAAGTAGCCAATCTTGTAGATTCTCTAGCAGCTATTAAACAACTTGTTTATGATGATAAAATGATAAGTCAACATGATTTATTAAATGCTTTACAAGAAGATTTTAAAGGCTATGAAATCATGCAAACAATGCTTTTAAATAAAGTGCCTAAATATGGAAACGACGTAAAGTGGGTCGATGAGCTTGGAAATCAATGGGCATGTTACTTTAGAGAAAAGATGAAATGTTATACAAATTATCGAGGAGGTCCTTATCATACAGGAATGTATACTGTTTCTGCACATGTTCCAATGGGTGAAAATGTAGGAGCATCACCAGATGGCAGAAATGCTTTAAAACCACTTGCTGATGGAGGTATGTCACCTGTCTATGGTAGAGATCTACAAGGCCCAACAGCTGTTTTAAAATCTGTTTCAAAACTTAATAATTCATGTACGACGAATGGGGGTCTTTTAAATATGAAATTCTTACCAGAATTTTTTAAAACAGAAACAGGCTGTTTGAAATTTGAAAATTTCTTACGTGCTTTTGTGGATTTAAAAGTACCTCATATACAATTTAATGTTGTTAGAAAAGAAGATTTGCTTGATGCTAAAGTTCATCCTGAAAATCATCAATCATTGACAATTCGTGTTGCTGGTTATACAGCATACTTTGTTGAACTTGCTGGCAAGCTACAAGATGAAATTATTGAAAGAACAACTTATGAAAATGTCTAAAGCATTAGTTTTTGATATTAAAAGATTTGCAATACATGATGGGAGTGGTTTAAGAACAACAGTTTTTTTTAAGGGGTGTCCACTTCGTTGTCTATGGTGTCAAAATCCAGAAGGATTAAACACTCAAAGACAAGTCATCTATTTTAAAAATAAATGTATTCATTGTAGATGTTGTCAACAATTCAAAGAACAAATTAATTATCAAAACGATCGCCCATATTTTCAAAATCATCAAGACTTTGATCAAGTTATTAAAACATGTCCTAGTGGTGCTATTCAATACGATAGTCAAGAGTATACTTTAGATAAATTAATGAATAAAATTAAAGAGGATGAAGTTTTCTTTCAACATGGAGGAGGTGTTACATTTTCTGGTGGAGAACCCTTTATGCAAGGTGAATTTCTTATTAAAATTTTAAAAAGATGTCAGAAAGAAAAGATTCATACAGCTATTGAAACATCATTTTATACATCATTAGAACTTATAAAAAAGGCATTGCCTTATTTAGATTTAGTTTATATAGATTTAAAAATATTTGATGAGCAAAAACATCAGGCCTGTACAAATGTATCATCACAACTTATTAAAGAAAATATTCGTTATGTTTTACAAAGTGAATATAAAGATAAAGTGATCATTAGAACACCACTGATTCCGACAATGAGTGCAACGGATGAAAATATTCATCAAATCGTAAAATTTTTAATTCAAATAAATCCAGAAGTAAAATATGAGATGCTGAATTATAATCCTTTAGCTTCAGCTAAATATGAACTTGTGAATTTAAAATACGGATTAGAATCATATCAAATGTTTACCAAGCAACAAATGCAACATTTTTATGATGTTGCTTTACAAGCAGGAATAAAAAACTTAATAAAAGAATAGGAGAAAAGAAAATGGAATTTATAATTGATACAGTAAACTTAGAAGATATAA
>NZ_JAJDKB010000037.1:0-26701 GCF_020589955.1 Faecalibacillus sp. TM498 | reverse complement strand
ATTATTAGAAGTCCATCCCCCTAAAGTTGTCCCCTAAAGTAGACCCCCAAAGTTGGGACCCCTAAATTATTTGAATAGCCAATGGTATTCGAAATGAATATCATTTACTTTTTTTATTCCAAAAATAATATATAACTAAAGAAGAAATGAGGAATTATATGGGAAATACACCAAAGAAAATAAAAGTAAGAGGTGCAAAAGTACATAACTTAAAAAATATCAATGTTGATATACCATTAAATCAAATAGTTGCTATTACAGGTGTTTCAGGGTCAGGGAAATCATCACTAGCCATGGGTGTTCTTTATAGTGAGGGTTCAAGAAGATACTTAGAATCTTTATCAACTTATACAAGAAGGCGTATGACGAGTGCTACGAAGGCACAAGTAGATGAAGTTCTTTATGTTCCTGCGGCTTTAGCACTTCACCAACGACCAGCTGTTCCAGGTATTCGTAGTACGTTTGGAACAGGGACAGAACTTTTAAATAGTTTAAGACTCATGTATTCACGTCTTGCTAAGCATTGTTGTAAAAATGGTCATTATATTGAACCAACTTTAAATGTGGCGGCTGAAAAAGAAATCATCTGTCCAATTTGTAAAGAAAAAATACATGCACCAAGTGCTGAAGAGTTAGCTTTTAATAGTCAAGGAGCTTGTCTTAAATGTGGTGGAACAGGAATTGTTAGAACTGTTGATATTGATTCGCTTGTTCCTGATAAAACACTTACCATAGATGAAGGAGCAGTCGCTCCATGGAACTCATTAATGTGGACTTTGATGACAGATGTTTGTCGTGCTATGGGAGTAAGAACAGATGTGCCTTTTAATCAATTAACTGATGAAGAAAAAAATATTGTTTATTATGGACCGGCGGAAAAGAAACATATTTTTTATAAGGCTAAAAATACAGATCATGCAGGAGAAATGGATTTTACTTATTTTAATGCAACTTATACAGTAGAAAATGCTTTATCAAAAGTTAAAGATGATAAAGGAATGAAAAGAGTTGAAAAGTTTTTAAAAGAAGAAATTTGTCCAGAATGTCAGGGAACACGTTTATCAAAAGAAGCAAGAAAACCTTTGATTAGAGGAATTGGTTTAGATAAAGCTTGTCAAATGCCATTAAATGATTTAGTAGAATGGGTAAGAGGTATTCCAGATTCAATGCCTGATGAAATGAAGCCAATGGCTCGCGAAATCTGTGATTCGTTTTTAGATGTTTCTAAAAGGCTGTTAGATTTAGGATTGGGCTATCTTTCTTTAGATAGAGCTGCTTCTACACTTTCAACAGGAGAAAGACAACGTATGCAACTTGCTAGAGCAGTAAGAAATCGTACAACAGGTATTCTCTATGTTTTAGATGAACCTTCTATTGGATTACATCCTTCTAATATTTATGGACTTATAGGAGTCATGAATGATTTAATTCATGATGGAAATTCTATTTTATTAGTAGATCATGATACTGAAATTATTAAAGAAGCGAATTGGCTCATTGAAATGGGACCAGAAGCAGGAAAAAATGGAGGTTATGTTTTTACGGAAGGAACAATAGAACAAATTAAAAATGATAAAAAGTCAATGATTGGGCCATTCCTTACAAATCATTATGATGAAAAAATGCGTCCAATATCTCCAATTGAACAACTATTTGAATTTGGGAAAATTCATCTTTCAACAAATCAAATACATACAGTCCATCCTTTAGAAGTAGATATTCCTAAAGGAAAATTAACAGTTGTTACAGGAGTGTCAGGTTCTGGAAAAACAACGATGATTCTAGAAAGCTTGTTACCAGCGATTCAAACTAAAATCAATGACTCATCATTACCTGATCATGTTAAAGATGTTCAAATGGAAGGAATAGAACATATTAAACTGATTGATGCTTCACCTATTGGTATTAATATTCGTTCGACTGTTGCTACTTATATTAATGTTCATGATGAACTTAGAAAAAGATTTGCCAAAACAGAAAGCGCTAAGTCTAAGGGGTATAAAGCAGGAGATTTTTCTTATAATACAGGAAAGCTTAGATGTCCAACTTGTGATGGAACAGGGACATTAAGTTTGGATGTACAATTCTTGCCAGATGTTCAAGTGACTTGTCCTGATTGTCATGGTTCTAGATATAATAAAGAAAGTTATTTTATTAAATATAAAACGTCAAAAGAGAAAGAGTATTCTTTACCTGAATTGATGGAAATGGATGTGAGTTTTGCTAAAGAAGCTTGTCAAGGTTTAAAAGGTGTTTATCGAAAACTGGAAGTATTAGAAAACTTAGGTTTAGGATATTTGACATTGGGTGAGGAAACACCAAGTTTATCTGGTGGAGAGGCACAACGTTTAAAACTTGCAAGTGAAATGAGTAAGTCTCAAAATGATTCAATTTTTATCTTTGATGAACCTACGATTGGATTACATCCTTTAGATGTTCAAATATTAGTTAAAGTTTTTCAATCACTTGTAGATCAAGGTGCGACAGTCGTCGTCATTGAACATGATCGTGATGTGATGAAAAATGCGGATTATATAATTGATATGGGGCCAGGTGGTGGTCAAGATGGTGGAATGATTGTAGCTACTGGTAGTGTTGAAGAAATAAAAAATAATATAAAGAGTATTACAGGTAAATATTTATAAAAAAATAGAAGTTCAATGTGAACTTCTATTTTTGTCTTGCTGAAACAATAAAGTGTAATGCAAAATAAGCCACTTCATCTTCAGTAAATCTTTTATGATAAATAGATTCAATAGCGTCATTTAAGATTTCTGCCATTGCAAATTCTTTAGGATGTCTTTCTTTAATCTTTGCAGTTAAAGGATTTTCGATTTGACTATCATCTAATAATCGATCAAGTGCAGGTGTTAAATGTAATCCTAAAGAAACAAGTAATTTTTCATTATTTCTTAAATCTATACCTTTTTGTTTAAATAAAGAATCTAAAGTGTTTTGTAGAACATCAATAATTTCATCATCTAATAAATTAACACCAGCATTAAATTCAACATCTAATACGTTATTTTTAGATAGGTACATTGAAATAAGTGCTAATTCTGATTCTGGAAATTCAATATCAAATTTTTTACTAAGAATATTACAAATTTCAACTGCTGAATCATAGTTAGTGTTTGCTTTATATGATGTGATTTGTCCTTGACTTAAAGGAATGTAATTGTTTGTTTTGATTCTAAGTATTGCAATTGCAAGATGTACAACGAGATTTTGCGTAAATTGTGGAGATAATGTTAAATGATTTTTCTCAATTACTTCATTTACTGCTTCGCGACATACTTGTTTTGATAATTCTAAATCTTTATCAGCAGCGCTTGATAAAGCTTGGTTTGTTAATGTCATAAAAAAGCCTCCTAAAATGTCTACGTAAACTATATACTAAATCAATTAGAAAAGCTAGGAAAAAATAAATATTCTTTATAAGAGCATATGATTGGATTTTAGGAATGATTCCTGTTATACTAAACTTGTAAAATAATTATGTAAGCGCTCATCATTTTCTTTAAGTTTTTGTTGTCTATGCAAAATGTAAGTGCTATAATTATGAAGGAATTTTGATTTAGGAGGAAATAAACAAAATGGCTTTAACAGATAAATTCAATGAAGAATGGAACGGATTTAAAGGAAGACTTTGGAAAGAAGAAGTAAACACTCGTCAATTCATTCAAGATAACTATAAACCTTATGATGGAGATGAATCATTTTTAGCTGGTCCTACAGAAGCTACTAATAAACTTTGGGGAAAACTTCAAAAGTTACAAAAAGAAGAAAGAGCTAAAGGTGGAGTATTAGAATGTGAAACTAAAGTAGTAAGTGGACTTACTGCTTATGGTCCTGGATATATCGATGAAGAAATGAAAGATTTAGAAAAAGTTGTTGGTTTACAAACTGACAAACCTTTAAAAAGAGCTTTCATGCCTTATGGTGGTATCAAAATGGCAGAACAAGCTGCTGCAACTTATGGATATGAACCAGATGAAAAATTACATGAAATTTTCACAAAATATCATAAAACACATAACCAAGCAGTATTCGATGTTTATACACCAGAAATTAAAAAAGCTCGTCATAATAAAGTAATTACAGGTTTACCTGATACATACGGACGTGGACGTATTGTTGGTGACTATCGTCGTGTTGCTTTATATGGTATTGATTTCTTAATTGAACAAAAAGTAAATGATTTCAATCATTGTGGTAGTGGATCAATGACTGAAGACATCATTCGTAAAAGAGAAGAAATTGCTGAACAAGTAAAAGCATTAAAAGGTATGAAAGAAATGGCTGCTATCTACGGATATGACATTTCTAAACCAGCTAAAAATGCTCATGAAGCATTCCAATGGTTATACTTTGGATACTTAGCTGCAATCAAAACTCAAAATGGTGCTGCAATGTCAGTTGGGCGTATTTCTACTTTCTTAGATATCTATGTAGAAAGAGATTTAGCTAACGGAACATTAACAGAAGAAGAAGCACAAGAATTAGTAGACCATTTCGTTATGAAATGTAGAATGGTTAAATTTGCTCGTATTCCTTCTTACAACCAATTATTCTCTGGTGACCCAGTATGGGCTACACTTGAAGTTGCAGGTTTAGGAACTGATGGACGTTCAATGGTTACTAAAAACTGTTTCCGTTTCTTACACACATTAGAAAATATGGGTCCTTCACCAGAACCAAACTTAACAGTTTTATATACAAAAGCATTACCAGAAAACTTCAAACGTTTTGCTGCTAAAATCTCAGTAGATACTAGCTCAATCCAATATGAAAATGATGATGTAATGCGTCCTGTATGGGGAGATGATTACTCAATTTGTTGTTGTGTATCAGCTACTCAAACTGGTAAAGAAATGCAATTCTTTGGTGCACGTGCAAACTTAGCTAAATGTTTAACATATGCTATCAATGGTGGTATTGATGAAAAAACTAAAGATCAAGTGGCTCCAAAATATCGTCCAATTACTTCTGAATACTTAGACTATGATGAAGTTATGGAACGTTATGACCAAATGATGGAATGGTTAGCAGATCTTTATGTTAATACATTAAACTTAATTCAATATATGCATGATAAATATTATTATGAAGCTGCACAAATGTCATTAATTGATACTGATCTAAAACGTACTTTCGCAACTGGTATTGCTGGATTCTCACATGTAGTAGATTCATTAAGCGCAATCAAATATGCTAAAGTTAAAACAATCAGAGATGAAGATGGTATCGTAGTAGATTATGAAGTTGAAGGTGACTTCCCAAGATATGGTAACGATGATGATCGTGCTGATGATATCGCTGTATGGTTATTAGGTGAATTCTTAGCTAAAATCAAAAAACATCATACTTATAGAGATTCAGAACCAACAACTTCTATCTTAACAATCACTTCAAACGTTGTTTATGGTAAAGCTACAGGTTCATTACCTGATGGACGTAAAGCAGGTGAACCATTATCACCAGGTGCTAACCCATCTTATGGTGCAGAACAAAATGGTTTATTAGCTTCATTAAACTCAGTTGCTAAATTACCATATGAATGGGCATTAGATGGTATTTCTAATACTCAAACAATCAACCCAGATGCTTTAGGACATGATGAAGGTGAAAGAGTTAATAACTTAGTACAAGTTATGGATGGATATTTTGAACAAGGTGCTCATCACTTAAATGTTAACGTATTTGGAACTGAAAAATTAATTGATGCTATGGAACATCCAGAAAAAGAAGAATATGCAAACTTCACAATTCGTGTATCTGGATATGCTGTTAAATTCATTGACTTAACTCGTGAACAACAATTAGATGTTATCGCAAGAACTTGTCATGAACATATGTAATCAATAACTTAATCAAATAATGAAAACAACCTCTTATGAGGTTGTTTTGTTACGGAGGAAAAATGGAAACAATTGGTAGAATTCATTCAATAGAAAGCTTTGGATCAGTCGATGGTCCAGGAGTACGTTATATTTATTTCTTACATGGATGTCCTTTAAGATGTCAATTTTGTCATAATCCTGATACATGGGGTTCAAAGAAATACGAAGAATATACTCCTGAAAAAGCGCTTCAACAAGCAATGAAGTACAAAACATATTGGGGTAAAAAAGGGGGCATTACGATTAGTGGTGGAGAACCTTTAGCTCAAATTGATTTTGTTTTAGAATTATTTAAACTTGCAAAAAAAGAAGGTATCAATACATGTATTGATACCAGTGGTGGATGTTTTACTAGAGAAGAACCGTTCTTTTCAAAATTTAAAGAATTGATGGAGTATACAGATTTATTACTTGTTGATATTAAAGAGATCAATAATGAAAGACATATAGCACTTACAGGAAGAAGTAATGAAAATATTTTAGATATGGCAAAGTATTTATCTGAAATTAATAAACCAATTTGGATTAGACATGTTCTTGTTCCAAAAAGAAGTGATTATGATGAAGATTTAATTGAATTAGATCGTTTTATTTCTACCCTTTCTAATGTTTATCGTGTAGAAATACTTCCTTATCATACTTTAGGTGTCTTTAAGTGGGAAGAATTGAAGATTCCTTATCAATTAGAAGGAATAAAACCTCCAACTAAAGAACGTGTAGATAATGCTAACAGATTATTACATGTAGATCGTTATACAAGATATTTAGATAATTAATGAAAAAAGAGTTCATGAATTTAGATTTATCATCTAAATCATGTAACTCTTTTTCAATTTATAATTGCATATTTACTTTATAATTAGAGTTGTTTAAAATAAGAGTAAAGGAAAAAAAGGAGATATAATAATGAAATTAGGAGCAATTGAAGCAGGTGGAACTAAATTTGTAGTTTGTATTGGAAATGAAAAAGGAGAAGTTTTAGAAAGAGAATCATTTCCTACAGAAGCACCTGAAAAAACAATGGAAAATGTTTTTAAATTCTTTGATGGAAAAGAAATTGAAGCATTAGGTGTAGGAAGTTTTGGACCTATTGATCCAGATCTTACAAGTCCAACTTATGGTTATATTACAACAACACCTAAACCAGGATGGAATAATTATAACATTATGGGTGCTTTAAAAGAAAGATATGACATTCCTATGGCTTTTGATACAGATGTTAATGGGGCTGCCTTAGGTGAAGCAACATTTGGTGCAGCAAAAGGATTAGACAGTGCCCTTTATCTTACAATTGGAACAGGAATTGGTGGAGGAGCCGTTGTTGGTGGTAAACTTGTACACGGGTTACTTCATCCAGAAATGGGACATATGAAAATGATTGTTAGAGAAGATGATAAATATTCAGGAAAATGTCCATATCATGGAACATGTTTTGAAGGTTTAGCAGCTGGTCCTGCCATTGAAGCAAGATGGGGAGTAAAAGGAAGTGAACTTCCAGGAGATCATCCGGCATGGGATTTAGAAGCTTATTATATTGGACAAGCGATGGCAAATTATATTTTAACTCTTTCACCTAAGAAAATTATTCTAGGTGGTGGTGTTATGCATCAAAAACAACTTTTTCCAATGATTCATAAATATACTCAAGAATTCTTAAATGGTTATATTCAAAAAGAAGAAGTGACTACTGATAAAATTAAAGATTATATCGTTTATCCAAAATTAGGGGATAATGCTGGGGTTGTTGGAGCTTTAGCTCTTGCCATGAGTGTAGTAAAATAATGAAGTAGAGAAATCTACTTCTTTTTTTAATAAAAAAATGTAAGCGGATACATAATTTTGCTGACGGTGTGTAGAAAATGGGATATGGTTGAAGGAGAAGATAAAAAATGAGAAAGGGGATATGAAAAAAATACTCTCATTATTTTTATGTTGTTTAATGGTTTTAACATTAACGGGATGTGGTGGATCAAATGGAGATGACATAACGACTTATACGTATTCAAGTGAATTGGATATTAAAAATTTAGGTTCGTCAGATGCAGATGATGGATGTTCACTCAAGGCAATTCATGCAGTAATCGATGGACTTACAAAAACAGATAAAAAAGGAAATATCGTAAACGCGGTTGCTAAAAGTGAAGAATTGTCTGAAGACGGTTTAACACATACCTACAAACTTCGAAAAGATGTTAAATGGACAAATGGAGATCCTGTAACAGCTCATGATTTCGTTTATGCATGGCAACGTATTTTTAGAAAAAAGAGAAGTTATTATTATATGTTTGTAGATGGAATTGCAAGTATTGAAGGGGCTCAAGAGTTATCAGATAAAATTGATGCAGGTGAAGAACTTACGGATGATGATTTAAATTCTATGGGTGTAAAAACAATTGATGACTATACTTTAGAAGTAAAAACAACTGCACGTGTTTCTTTCTTTGACGAATTAATGGCATTTCCATGCTTTTTTCCAATTAATGAAAAGTTTGCTGAAAAACAAGGAAATAAATATGGTAAAAATGCTAAAACAATTTTAGGAAATGGTGCTTATACAATGACAAATTGGGAACCAGGATCAGTGGCTGAATTTGAAAAGAACGAAAGTTATTATGATCAAAAACATGTTAAATTAAATAAACTTGTCATGAAACTTGTTCAAGAACCAAAAGTGGCTGCACAAGCTTTTGAAGCAGGAGAAACAGACTATGCACCAATCAATTCGGATTTGGTAGATAAATATAAAGATGATGAAGCTTTTAAACAAGTTTATGATGGTTTCTTATTTTATATTTCAGTAAATTTCCAAAATAGTGATTTAGCTAACTTAAATGTAAGAAAAGCAATCTCACTAGCAATCAATAGAAAAGACTTATGTGAAAATGTCTTAAAAGATGGTTCACAAGTTGCTGGAGGATTTATTCCTTCTGGTTTAGCATCGAGTCCAGATGGCGTTGATTTTAGAAAAGATTCTGGAAACTTTACATCTTATGATAAGAAAAAAGCACAAGAATCTTTAGATGAAGGATTAAAAGAATTAGGAAAATCTGAAATTACTTTAAGAGTTACTTATGGTACAGATGAATCACCAATGGATGTATTTGCAACTTATTTACAAAACGCTTTAAGTAAATTAGATGATATTAAAGTAGAAATGGTAGCTACTACTAAACAAGATCGTATTTACAACAAACAAAAAAATGGCGATTTTGATTTAGCTACAACTCGTTGGGGACCTGATTATGGTGATCCTACAACTTACTTAACAATGGGTATTTCTACTAATGGTAACAACTATGGAAAATAGTCTAATAGTGAATATGATCAACTTGTAGGTCAAGTAGGGGTTGAATCAAATGCGACTAAACGTTGGCAAGAAATGAAAGATGCAGAAAAAATGTTACTAGATGATTATGCATATATTCCTGTTTTTGAAAAAGGAGCGGCAACATTACAAACTCCAAAAGTAAAAAATCTAGTTATTAAACCATGTAGAACAATTTCTTTTGAATATGTAGAAAAAACTGAATAAAAAGAGAAAAGGCATAATAAGAAAATATGATGTCTTTTTTAATAAAAAACTATCACGGTAATAAATTAATATATTGTATTGTATACAAATGTGCAAAATAGTATTGACTTTTAAAGACTAATCCACTATTATGAAGTTAATAAATCGATAAATTGTATACAACATGTCGATTTATTGCACAAAAGATAATTTAAGAAGGGAAGAGAGAATATGAAAAAACTATTATCAATGGTGCTTTGTGCTATGATGGCTCTAACTCTTGCTGGTTGTGGGGGATCAGGAGGAGATTCATCTACTTACACTTTCTCAAGTGAATTAGATATCAAAAACTTAGATTCATCAGATGCCGATGACGGATGCTCATTTACAGCAATGCATGCTGTTATTGATGGGCTTATGAAAACAGATAAGAAAGGTAATATCGTAAATGGTGTTGCTTCATCTTCTGAAGTTTCAGATGACGGGTTAACTCATACTTACAAAATCAGAAAAGATGCTAAATGGGCTAACGGTGATCCTGTTACTGCAAATGATTTCGTTTATGCTTGGCATAGAATCTTCCAAAAGAAAGGTCAATATTACTACATGTTCTGTGATGGTATTGCAAGTATTGTAGGGGCACAAGAAATGTCAGATAAAATTGACAATGAAGAAGATATTACAGATGCTGATTTAGATGCAATGGGTGTTAAAGCAGTCGATGATAAAACATTAGAAGTTACTACAACTACTCGTGTTTCATTCTTTGATGAATTAATGTCATTCCCATGTTTCTATCCAATCAATGAAAAGTTCTGCGAAAAACAAGGTGACAAATATGGTAAGAGTACTAAAACTATTTTAGGAAATGGTGCTTTCACTATGACAAACTGGGAACCAGGTTCAGTAGCTGAATTTGAAAAAAATGATAAATATTATGATGCTAAAACAGTTAAAATTGACAAATTAGTAATGAAATTAGTTCAAGATCCAAAAGTTGCTGCTCAAGCATTCGAAGCAGGTGAAACTGATTTCGCTCCAATCAACTCAGACTTAGTTGATAAATACAAAAAAGATGATTCATTCAAACAAATTAATGAAGGTTACTTATTCTATATTTCAGTAAACTTCCAAAATAGTGATTTAGCTAACTTAAATGTAAGAAAAGCAATCTCACTAGCAATCAATAGAAAAGATTTATGTGAAAACGTCTTAAAAGATGGTTCACAAGCTGCTTCAGGATTTGTTCCATCAGGATTATCAATTTCTCCAGAAGGAAAAGATTTCCGTGATGAAGCAGATACTTATACTTCATATGATAAAAAAGCTGCTCAAGCTGCATTAGATGAAGGATTAAAAGAATTAGGAAAATCTGAAATTACTTTAAGAGTTACTTATGGTACAGATGAATCACCAATGGATGTATTTGCAACTTATTTACAAAATGCTTTAAGTAAATTAGATGGTATTAAAGTAGAAATGGTAGCTACTACTAAACAAGATCGTATCTACAACAAACAAAAAAATGGTGATTTTGATTTAGCTACAACTCGTTGGGGACCTGATTATGGCGATCCTACAACTTACTTAACAATGGGTATTTCTACTAATGGTAACAACTATGGTAAATATACAAACAGTGAATTAGATGCATTAATGGATAAAGTTGCTAATGAATCTGATGCTAATACTCGTTGGCAAGAAATGATTGATGCAGAAAAAATTATGATGGATGATTTATGTTACATCCCAGTATTTGAAAAAGGTACTGCAACTTTACAAAATAAAGATGTAAAAGGTTTAGTAATTAGACCTGTAGGGGTTCCATATACATTCCAATATGTATCAAAATAGTCGATAAAATCAACAGAAACACAATATTTCGGTATTGTGTTTCTTCTTAAAAAAGAATAAAAAAATATGTTGTCTTCCAATTAATATAAACGTCAAAAATAAATGTATAAAAAACAATTGTTCTATTTTATTCTTGAATGTAGATTGAAAAATATTTTTTTGTATAAACAATAATACAATTTTGTATACAAAGTTCGTTTTTTTTGTTGACTTCTATAACGCATTGTACTAATATTAAAGCATAAATTTTTATTGTATATGTATTAGTGTATACAAAGGCGATTTATAGAAGGGAAGAGAAAAAATGAAAAAATTATTTTCTATGGTACTTTGTGCTATGATGGCTCTAACTCTTGCTGGTTGTGGAGGATCTGGTGATGATTCTTCTACATACACTTATTCAAGTGAACTAGATATCAAGAACTTAGACTCTTCAGATGCCGAAGACGGATGCTCATTTACTGCATTACATGCAATTATTGATGGGCTTATGAAACCTGCTAAAGATGGTACTACTACATATGGTATTGCTAAATCTTCAGAAGTTTCAGAAGACGGTTTAACACACACTTATAAATTAAGAGATGCTAAATGGTCTAATGGAGATCCTGTTACTGCAAACGATTTCGTTTATGCATGGCACAGAATTTTCAAAAATAAAGGGAACTATTATTACATGTTCTGTGATGGAATTGCTAACATCGCAGGTGCACAAGAATTATCAGACAAAATCGATGCAGAACAAGATTTAACTGATGATGATTTAAATTCTTTAGGTGTAAAAGCTGTTGATGACAAAACATTAGAAGTTACAACAACTACTCGTGTTTCATTCTTTGATGAATTAATGTCATTCCCATGTTTCTACCCAATCAATGAAAAGTTCTGTGAAAAACAAGGTGATAAATATGGTAAGAGCGCTGATTCTGTTTTAGCTAACGGTGCTTTCACTATGACAAACTGGGAACCAGGTTCAGTAGCTGAATTCGAAAAAAATGATAAATTCTATGCTGCTAAAGATGTAAAAATCGACAAATTAGTAATGAAATTAGTTCAAGAACCAAAAGTTGCTGCTCAGTCATTCGAAGCAGGTGAAACTGATTTCGCTATCATCAACTCTGACTTAGTTGATAAATATAAAAAAGATGAATCATTCAAGAATATTTCTGAAGGGTTCTTATTCTACATTCAACCAAATTTAGAAAATAGTGATTTAGCTAACTTAAATGTAAGAAAAGCTTTATCATTAGCTATTAACAGAAAAGATTTATGTGAAAACGTCTTAAAAGATGGTTCACAAGCTGCTTCAGGATTTGTTCCATCAGGATTATCAATTTCTCCAGAAGGAAAAGATTTCCGTGATGAAGCAGATACTTATACTTCATATGATAAAAAAGCTGCTCAAGCTGCATTAGATGAAGGATTAAAAGAATTAGGAAAATCTGAAATTACTTTAAGAGTTACTTATGGTACAGATGAATCTCCAATGGATGTATTTGCAACTTATTTACAAAATGCTTTCTCTAGCTTAAAAGGATTAAAAATTGAAATGGTTGCTACTACTAAACAAGATCGTATCTACAACAAACAAAAAAATGGAGATTTCGATTTATCAGTAACTCGTTGGGGACCTGATTATGGTGATCCTACAACTTATTTAACATTAGCTTTAACTAACAACAACAACAACTATGGTCATTGGTCAAATACTGAATTTGATTCAATCATGGAAAAAGTTAACAATGAAACTGATGTTAATGCTCGTTGGCAATTAATGATCGATGCAGAAAAAATTATGATGGATGATTTATGTTACATCCCAGTATTCGAAAAAGGAACTGCTACTTTACAAAATACAAAAGTTAAAAACTTAGTTATTAAAGCAGTTGGTGTTCCATATACATTCGAATATGTTTCAAAATAGTTCAAATTAGAAAAAAGAACATAGAGAAGACAACACAATATAGTATTCTGTATTGTGTTTCTTTTTTAAATAAATATAGGAGGAAAAAAGATGAGTAATTCAACCTTAAAATATATCGGAAAACGTTTAGTTATTTCGTTAATTACATTATTCGTTATTTTAATGGTATTATTTTTAATGGTTAAATTTTTACCTGGTTCTCCAATTAACAATGAAAAATTAAGTGCTTCAGCCAGAGCGGCTATTGAAGCTCAATACGGATTGGATAAACCAATACCAGTTCAATTCGTACGTTATATTCAAAATATGTTAACAGGGGATTTCGGTGTTTCATTTAACTTATATAAAGATATGCAAGTATCTTCACTTGTAGGAAGTGCTGCAAAATTATCTATGATTTACGGTTTATGTGCAGTAATTATTGGAACAGTTATTGGTATGTTCTTAGGAGTATTTGCTGCATTACATAAAAATACAATTTGGGATACAATCGCTACAGTTATTTCTGTAATTGGGGTTTCCATCCCATCATTCGTATTTGCAATGTTAATTTTATTATTATTTGCTTCAAAATTAAGATTGTTACCAACTTCATATAGTTCATCGAATGCAATTAAATCATCAATTATGCCAATTTTAGCTTTATCTGTTGGGGTTATTGCAAACGTTGCACGTTTTACACGTACTGAAATGGTTTCAGTTTTAACAAGTGAATATATGACTCTTGCAAAAGCAAAAGGATTAGATCGTAAAACTTTAATTTTCAAACATGCATTAAGAAATGCTTTAATTCCAGTAATCACAATTTTAGGACCTATTTTAGTAAACTTAATGACAGGTACTATGGTTGTTGAAAAGATTTGTTCTGTTCCTGGATTAGGTAAATTATTAATTAATAGTATTTTATCAAATGATTACAACATCATTTTAGCTTGTTCATTCTTATATGCTGCAATGTACATTTTCATGATGTTAATTATTGATATTTCTTATGGAATTATTGATCCAAGAATTAGATTAGGAAAGGATGATTAATAATGGATTTAGAAAAGATTGAATTTTTACCAGACGATTTTGAATTCGTTGGAGACAAACAAGACATTACTAAAGACGTTGTTGCTCCATCACTTCCTGCTTGGAAAGATTCTTTAAATCGTTTTAAAAAGAACAAAGGTGCCGTTATCGGTTTAATTTGTATTTTAGTTATCGCAGTATTTGCTATTTTTGCTCCAATGTTTTCATCATATAAATTTGATGCAATCAATACAAGAATTGCAAGTATTTCACCAGGTGCTGAACATTTCTTTGGTACAGACACTTATGGTCGTGATTTATTTGTACGTGTTTGGACAGGTACAAGATATTCATTATTCATTGCCGTTGTTGCAATCTTCATTGACGTGATTGTAGGTATGACATACGGACTGATCTCTGGTTATTTCGGAGGTAAAGTTGATTCAGTAATGCAAAGAATTCAAGAAATCATAAACTCTATCCCAACTTTAGTAATATTAACATTGTTATTAATGGTGATGAAAGCATCATTATTCACAATTATCATGGCTTTATCATTTACTGAATGGATTGGTATGTCAAGAATTACAAGAGCTCAAGTTTTAAGAGTAAAAGAAGAAGAATTCGTTTTAGCTTCACGTACTTTAGGAGCTAGTAACATGTTTATTATCTTTAAAGAAATTTTACCAAATATTTATAGTCAAATGATTATTATGATTATGATGTCTATTCCAAATGCTATCTTCTATGAAGCATACTTATCATTCGTTGGTTTAGGTTTACCAATTCCAATGGCTTCATTAGGTACATTAATTAATGATGGATTTAACTCAATTACTATTTACCCTTACATGATGGTAATTCCAGTTATTATTTTCTCTATCTTAATGTTAAGTTTCAACTTATTTGGTGATGGACTTCGTGATGCACTTGATCCAACTATGAAGGAGATGTAATTATGGCAGAAAGAGAAAAAATATTAGAAGTCAGAGATTTAAATATCTCTTTTAGAACTGATAGTGGTATTGTTAATGCAATTCGTGGTGTTAACTTAGATTTATATAAAGGTGAAACAATCGCTATCGTTGGTGAATCTGGATCAGGTAAGTCAGTTACTACTAAAGCAATCATGGGTATCATGGCTGGAAATGGTTCAATTGATGGTGGTTCTATTAACTACACTTGGACAGATGAAAATACAGGTGAAAGAATCACAAAAGACATTTGTCAATTAAGTGAAAAAGAAATGCAAAGTGAAATTCGTGGTCGTAAAATTGCCATGGTTTTCCAAGATCCAATGACATCATTAAACCCTACAATGACAATTGGAAATCAAATTATGGAACCAATGATTCATCATTACAATACACCAAAAGAAGAAGCTTATAAAAAAGCAGTTGAATTATTACAATTAGTAGGTATTACTAATGCTGAAAAACGTATGAAAAACTATCCTCACCAATTATCTGGTGGGATGAGACAAAGAATTGTTATCGCAATTGCTTTATCTTGTGATCCTTATGTTTTAATTTGTGATGAACCTACAACTGCATTGGACGTTACTATCCAAGCTAAAATTCTTGAATTAATTCAAGATATTCAAAAGAAAAAAGATTTATCAGTTATTTATATCACACATGACTTAGGTGTTGTTGCTAAAGTAGCTGATTATGTAAACGTTATGTATGCTGGTAAGATCGTAGAGACTGGAACCATTGATGAAATTTTCTATGATCCACGTCATCCATATACTTGGGGATTATTATCATCTATGCCAGATTTAGATACTGATGATGATGAATTATACACAATCCCTGGTACACCACCAAACTTAGCACATGAAGTAAAAGGTGATGCTTTTGCTCCACGTAACAAGTATGCTTTAAATATTGACTTAAGAATTGAGCCTCCAATGTTTAAAGTACCTGGTAGTACAACTCATAAAGTTGCTTCATGGTTAATGCATGAAAAAGCTCCAAAAGTTGAAATGCCAGTTGAATTAAAAAACAGATTAGAAAAAATGAAAAAGGAGGGTGTTGAATAATGGAAAATAAAGAACCTATCCTTGTCGTTAAAGATTTAAAACAACATTTTAAAATTAATCGTAACTTTACTGTAAAAGCAGTTGATGGTATTTCATTTGATATTATGCCAGGTGAAACTTATGGTTTAGTAGGTGAATCTGGTTCAGGTAAATCAACTACTGGTAGAAGTATTATTCGTTTATATAAACCAACTTCTGGATCAATTGTTTTCAACGGAAAAGAAATTGGTGGAAAATTAAATAAGGAAACATCTAAAGAATTACATACAAAGATGCAAATGATTTTCCAAGATCCAATGGCTTGTTTAAACCCAAGAAAGAAAGTTATTGATATCATTGGTCAAGGTTTAGATATTCATAAATCTTATTCTTCTATTGAAGAAAGAAATGAAAAAATCTATGAAATGCTTGAACTTGTTGGTTTATCAAGAGAACATGCTTCACGTTATCCACATCAATTCTCAGGTGGACAAAGACAACGTATTGGTATTGCAAGAGCATTAATTATGAATCCTGATTTAATTATTGCTGATGAAGCAATCTCAGCGTTAGATGTATCTATTCAAGCACAAGTTGTTAACTTAATGAAAAAGATTCAAAAAGAAACAGGAATTGCATATTTATTTATTGCGCATGACTTATCAATGGTTAAATATATCAGTGATAAAATTGGGGTATTACATTTAGGACATTTAGTAGAAACAGGGACTACTGAAGAAATCTTTGATAATCCAATTCATCCATATACAAAATCATTATTAAGTGCTATTCCTCATCCTAATCCACGTGTAGAAAAAGTACGTAAATCATTTACTTACGATTATAAAGAAAGTGGAGTCGATTATACAAAAGGTACTGAACATTTAGTAGATGGAACTCATTATGTTTTAGCTACTGATGAAGAATTTGAAAAATGGACAAAAAAATAGTTTAGGAGGCACTTAAGAAGGCAACCTAAAATATTGTAAGAAAATCTTCAAAAAAAGAGAACGCATGCGAAATGTTGTTCTCTTTTTATATAAATAAAAATAATACAAAATAAAAAGGTTGTTATGAAATTATTTATTGAATTTCGTAATAACCTTTTTTGATAATTTCTTTCAATTTTTATTGTTAATAATTGTGAAATTGAAAGTTTTTTTCGATTTGATTGTAAATGCTTACAGAAGATTGACTTACAAGTTGTTGTTAATTATGATGAAGATGTCTTCTAGATAAGAAGATAATTAATTTGAATCTTTTAACCGGTGAAAAGAGGAAATATGATGATTATTGACAAAATGAAAACATTAGACCATTTAACAATTCAAGAAAAGTATTTAGTGGATTATATAATAAATAATCAAGAAGATATTTTAAAAAAGAATATTAATGAACTGGCAAAATTAAGTTATACCAGTAGTGCAACGATTTCTAGGTTGTGTAAGAAACTGGGCTTTAATGGATATAAAGAATTTAAATATCAATATGCGGCTGAATATTCTCATTTACTTGAATTGAAAAATGATTTTAAAATTGAACCTTTTTCAAGTGAGAGTTCAATTGATGATGCTTTAAATAAAATCGAACTTTTACATAAAAGAGCGATAGAGTATACAAAAAGTTTACTAGATAGACAAGTTATAGAAAGAATTTATCAACTTATTAAAAATGCTAAATATATTGAAATTTATGGAACTGGTATTAATTTTTCTTTAGCAGAAATTTATAGTTTGAATTTTGAAGAAGAAGGGGTTATTTCTAAAGCATATAACAGTTTAAATCCAATGCATCTTCAATACTTAAGGCAAAGGAAACCAAATGATACAGTTTGCATTTATTTAACACATACAGGTCAAAATATGGAAATGTTAAAAATAGCAAAGGATATTCGCAAATATCATGCTAAATCAATTGTGATTTGTGATCATAAAAAAAGAGAAATTTGTAAATATTGTGATGAAACAATTGTAATTATGACCACTCAAAATACAACTGAACTATCTAATGCTGTTTATATTGCTTCTTTACAGTATGTTTTTAATATATTTACTTCGTTAAAATTAATAAGTAATTATTCTTATTTAGAAGAAACAACAAAAGCAGTTGATAAATTTAAAATGGGAGAATGATTATGAATAAAAGTTTTCTATGGGGTGGCGCTGTTGCTGCTAATCAATACGAAGGTGGCTATCAAGAAGGACATAAAGGATTAAGTGTAACCGATGTTATGTCAGCTGGTGATGTTGATCACCCTCGAGAAATTTCTTATGAAATATTAGATGATAAATATTATCCTAACCATTATGGAATTGATTTTTATCATCATTATAAAGAAGATATTAAATTATTTGCTGAAATGGGCTTTAAATGTTTCCGTTTAAGTATTTCATGGCCACGGATCTATCCTCAAGGTGACGAATTAGAGCCTAATGAAGAAGGGCTAGAGTATTATGATCATGTTTTTGATGAATGTTTAAAATATGGAATAGAGCCTATTGTTACTTTATCTCATTTTGAAATGCCTCTTTATTTAGCAAAAAAATATGGTGGTTGGAGAAATAGACAATTAATTACATTCTTTGAAAGATATGCGATTACATGTTTTAAAAGATATAGCAAAAAGGTCAAATATTGGATGACATTTAATGAAATTAATAATCTTATAGATACCGATAATCCTTTTAATGCTTGGACTGGAGCAGGTGTTTTATATGAAGATAATGAAAATATTGAACAAACAATGTATCAAATATCTCATTATCAGTTTGTTGCAAGTGCTAGAGCAGTTCAAAGAGCCAAAGAAATTAATGCCTCTATGCAAGTAGGTTGCATGTTGCATTTTGGCCCAATTTATCCTTCTTCTTGTAATCCACAAGATATTCTTGCAGGAATTAAAGCAATGGATAAGAGGTATTTCTTTAGTGATGTTCATGTAAGGGGATATTATCCAACCTATACTTTAAAAAAGTGGGAAAGGAGTAATATTCAATTAGATATAACTGATGAAGATTTAAAAGATTTAAAACGAGGTACTGTGGATTATATAGGGTTTAGTTATTATAAATCAACGATTGCAGAATATGATAAAATACATGACTTTATTGAAGTACAAAATCCATTGTTAAAGAAAAGTGATTGGGGTTGGGCTATTGATCCTACAGGATTAAGGATTATTTTAAATGAAGTTTATGAAAGATATCAAAAACCAATGTTTATTGTTGAAAATGGTTTTGGAGCTTATGATAAATTAGAAAATGGAATCATTAATGATGATTATCGTATTGATTACTTAAGAAACCATATTTCAGAAATGAAAAAAGCAATTGAGTTAGATGGTGTAGAAGTCATGGGATATACTCCTTGGTCAGCAATCGATATTGTAAGTGCTTCTACTGGTGAATTGGCAAAAAGATATGGATTTATCTATGTTGATTTAGATGACCAAGCTAAAGGTAGTGGAAGAAGATATCGAAAAGCTTCTTTTGAATGGTATAAAAGAGTTATTTCATCAAATGGTGAAATTTTATAGGAGATAAATAATATGAACAAATTTATAAATGAAACATTAGTTATTTATATATCGAAGTTTACAAATACAAAAGTTATAAAGGCTTTAAAGGATGGAATGATGTTTTCTTTACCGTTTTTAATGATAGGATCATTGTTCCTGTTGATTGCCAACTTACCAATTGAATCAGTAAGTAAAGTAATTAGTGAAAGTGGAATAGGAGATGTATGTTCTCAAGTATATTCTTCTACGTTTTCATTAATGGCCTTCTTTACAGTAATAGGAATTACTTATTCTTATTTGAAGAATGATCAAGTAATAACAGCTATAAATGGCGCTTTAACTGGTTTAGCAGCTTTTATTTTATTAACTCCATCTTCTAAGGTATTAGACAGTGGGGAATCAGTTACAGGAATTATTTCTAAAGATTGGACTGCTGGTCAAGGAATGATTTGTGCTATTTTAATTGGTTTTTTAGTTGGATATATTTATTCTTTATGTGTAAAAAAAGATATTAGCATTAAAATGCCAGATGGTGTGCCTAGTGGTGTTGCAGATTCATTTTCGTCACTATTACCAACTGGAATTATTATTACTATTTGTGCAATTATTTATGCTATATGTCACTTTATATTTAATACAACATTTGCAGAACTTATTTATTCGGTAATTCAAATTCCTTTACAAGGAATTACAGATTCATTCTTTGGCGTTATTATTATGACAGTTGTTATGTCTTTATTATGGTGGACAGGCGTCCATGGTGGTTCTATATGTGGAGGAATTCTTTCACCAATTTTACAAGCAAATATGGCAGCTAATCAAAAAATTATAGATTCAGGATTGCCTCTTACAATTCAAAATGGTGGACATATTTTTACACAACAATTTTGGGACAATTTCTTATGTATGTCTGGTGCTGGAATTGTGATTGGGTTAGTGATTTATATTACATTTTTTGCCAAATCAAAGTCATTACGTAGCTTAGGTAAATTATCCATTGTACCTAATATCTTTAACATTAATGAACCAATTATTTTTGGGACACCAATTGTACTTAATATATATTTATTAATTCCATTTGTTCTTGTTCCTTTAATTATAGGTATAAGTAGTTACTTATTAATGTATATGGGAATTTTACCATTATTTAGCGGGGTTATGGTTCCTTGGACAACACCACCAATTATATCAGGACTTTTGATTGGTGGATGGCGTGTTGCATTATGGCAATTTGTGATGATTGTTGTATCTTTTGTTATTTATTTACCATTTATTAAAAAAATAGATACTTTGGAATTAAATAAAGAAAATCAAAAGTAAATTATAAGAAATACAGATATTTAATTTTAATATCAAAAAGTCGTGAAAAATCACGGCTTTTTTTGTAATGCTACTAAGTTAAGAAATTAAGTTAATACTTTTGCTTTATTTATTGTCTAAGAAATCCACACGATTTTTTGTTAATGCTTATTTAGAAGCAGTGTTTTTTAAAATATGAAGTAAGATTTGAACTTGTTTTTCCATCATAGTAAGTGAACAATATTCATAGGGTCCATGATAGTTAAAACCACCTGTACCAAGATTAGGACAAGGAAGTCCTTTGAATGTTAAACGTGCACCATCTGTACCACCACGAATTGGTGAACAATAAGCATCTAAACCATTTTCTTTAATGGCAGCTAAAGCTTGTTCAACAATGAACATATGATCTTTTAGAGCTTCTTTCATGTTTAAATAACTTTCTGTAATCGTTACTTCAACAATTTGATAACCATATTTTTTATTTAAGAACTCTGCAATGTCTTTAAAGTCTTGGCATTGTTTATTTGCTTGTTGTAAGTCATGGTTACGAATAATATATTCAGCAACTGTTTCTTCACAAGTTCCTTGAATCGAGTGAAGGTGATTAAATCCTTCATAACCTTCTGTTGATTCGGGACGCATATGCACAGGTAAAAGTGAATCAAATTCATATGCAACACGCGTTGAATTGATCATTTTATTTTTAGCACTTCCTGGATGAATACTTCTTCCATGGACTTTCACTTCGGCACTAAATGCGTTAAAGTTTTCATATTCAACAATGTGAATATCTCCACCATCAATGGTATAAGCATATTGTGCATTGAAGTAATCAACATTAAAGTGATCACTACCATGTCCAATTTCTTCATCAGGTGTAAAAGCAATTTGAATATCATTATGTTTAAATTCTGGATGATTATAAATATATTCCACCATTTGCATAATGATTGCAATACCAGCTTTATCATCAGCTCCTAATAAAGTTGTTCCATCTGTAGTAATTAAATCATGATGAATAAGTTGTAAGAGTTGAGGATATTGTTCAGGGTCTAGATAAAGTTCTTTATCTTCATTTAAAGTAATTTTTTGACCTTGATAATCTTTGATAATTTGTGGATGAATATCTTTACCACTTGCATCAGGAGAAGTATCCATGTGGGCAATAAAACCTATAACATCTCCTTGATGATTATTATTACTAGGAATTATTCCATAAACTACACCAAATTCATCTATTTTTGCGTTTTCAATTCCTAATGATTTTAATTCTTCAACTAAATAATTTCCTAATTTTAATTGTTTTGAAGTTGAAGGAACAGTATGTGAATAACTATCTGATTGTGTGTCAAAATTCACATAATTTAAAAACCTTTCTTTAATTTCCATTTGTCTTCCTCACTTTCTTTTCTATTATACAACGACTTATAAAGAACTTCTATGAAAAAAGTTTACAAATTTTAAATTGTATGTTACCATACAATTCGTAACCGAACAATATAGGAGGAATGATATGTATAGAGATCCCATTGGACATCGTATTAAGACCATAAATAACCTAATGAGAAAAACAATGGATAAGAAAACAGGTCAGAGGCCTGATCGTGTAACTTTAATGCATTGTTGGATTATTGGGTTTGTTCAAGATAGAGAAGATAGTGGGCTTGATACATTTCCTAAAGATATAGAAAAAGAATTTTCAATCAATCGTTCTACGACATCAGAAATGTTGAAACTGATGTGTAAAAAGGGAATGATTGAACGAGAAGAAGTAGAATACGATGCAAGATTAAAGAAAATCGTTTTAACAGAATCTTCAAGAAATCATAATCGACAAATTGAAGATAAGATGAAAGAAATGCATCAAAAACTTATTAAAGATTTATCTGAAGAAGAAATAAATACGTTTATTAAAATATCCGATAAATTAATTAATAACATAAAAGAAGATTTATAAATATTCATGAAGTTCGGTAAATGAATAGGAAAGGACGTCAATTATGGTAAAAACTTTAATGAAACAAATCAAAGAATATAAAAAAGATTCATTACTTACAATGTTATTTGCGACATTAGAAGTTATCTTAGAAATCATTATTCCTTTATTAATGGCAAGTCTTATTGATAAAGGGATTGAGGCAGGTAATATGTCTAATGTTACAAAATATGGAACATTCATGTTTGTTATTGCAATTGGAACATTATCACTTGGTTTTTTAGCTGGTAACCATGCAGCTAAAGCTTCAACGGGTTTTGCAGCCAATTTAAGAGATGCCATGTATACAAACATTCAAACATTCTCTTTTTCAAACATTGATAAATATAGTACTGCAGGACTTGTAACACGTTTAACGACAGATGTGACAAATGTGCAAATGGCTTATCAAATGATTATTCGTATGTGCATTCGTGCGCCAATGTCACTTATTTGTGCCCTTACCATGGCAATGATGATCAACTTTAGATTAAGTATGATTTTTGTTGTTGCCATTGTTTTCTTAGTAGCGGTCCTTACAATAATTATGTATCATGCCACAAAATATTTTAATGATGTTTTTCCTAAATATGATACTTTAAATGAAAGTGTTCAAGAAAACGTTGTTGGTATTCGAGTTGTTAAATCATTTGTTAGAGAAAAATATGAAAATGAAAAATTTAAAAAAGCAGCACAAAACATTTATAAACTTTTTGTCAAAGCAGAATCCGTTTTATCTTATAATAACCCAGCTATGTTAATAGCTGTTTATGGTTCAATTTTAATGCTTTCATGGTTAGGTGCTAAAGCAATTGTAGGTGGGACTCTTACTACAGGTGAACTTACAAGTTTATTTAGCTATGTTATGAATATTATGATGTCTCTTATGATGCTTTCTATGGCATTTGTTATGATTACGATGTCACTTGCTTCAGGAAGACGTATTGCAGAAGTTATTAATGAGCAATCTGATTTAGTCTCTCCTCAAGAAGCTTTAACTGAAGTAAAAGATGGTTCAATTGATTTCAATCATGTTGTTTTTTCTTATAAACATGGTAGTGGAGAAGCGGTCTTAAAAGATGTTGATCTTCATATTAAAAGTGGTGAAACAATTGGAATTATTGGTGGTACCGGAAGTGCTAAAAGTAGTTTGGTCAACCTTATTTCTCGTTTATATGATGTTGACGAAGGTAGCGTTGTTGTTGGTGGACAAGATGTTCGTAATTATGATCTTGAAGTTTTAAGAGATGAAGTTTCTGTTGTCTTACAAAAGAATGTTTTATTTAGTGGAACAATCTTACAAAATTTACGTTGGGGTAATGAAAATGCAACAGAAGAAGAATGTAAAGAAGCTTGTCGTTTAGCGTGCGCTGATGAGTTTATTGATCGTTTTGAAGATGGTTATAATACGTATATTGAACAAGGTGGTTCAAACGTTTCAGGTGGACAAAAACAACGTTTATGCATCGCAAGAGCGTTGCTAAAAAATCCTAAAATCTTAATTCTAGATGATTCAACAAGTGCTGTTGATACAGCTACAGATGCAAGTATTCAAGAATCATTCAATGAACGTATTCCCGATACAACAAAAATTATTATTTCACAACGTATATCATCTGTTCAAAATGCAAGCCGTATTATTGTTTTAAATGATGGTGTCGTGGATGGTTTTGACACACATGATAAATTATTAGAAACAAATGAAATTTATCGTACAATTTATGAAACACAAATGAAAGGGAAGGAGGAAGAATAATGAAAGAAGGAACAATGAAACGTTTACTTAAAATGTTATGGAGTAAATATAAAATCCATTTAATTGTTGTTTTTCTATGTATTGTAGGAAATGCTTTATTTAATGTTCAAGGAACAATGTTTATGCAAACATTAATTGATGATTATATTGTTCCCCTTTTAAAGAGTTCTTCACCTAACTTTAGTGGACTATTCCATGCTTTGATTCGTGTGGGCGCACTTTATGCTTGTGGTGTTGTTTGTGCCTTTACCTTTAACCGTATTATGGTTTATGTAACACAAGGGTTCTTAAGAGATTTAAGAATTGAAATGTTTGAACATATGGAATCTTTACCAATTCGTTATTTTGACAGAACTCCTCATGGAGATACAATGTCAGTCTATACAAATGATATTGATACATTAAGACAATTGATTTCACAATCTATTCCACAACTTATTTCAAGTTGTATGACTATTGTGACAACATTTGTATCAATGATCATTTTAAATATTCCTTTAACTGTGTTAAGTGTATGTATGCTTATGATCATGCTTGTTGTATCAAGAAAACTTGGATCGTTATCAGGTAAATTCTTCGTTCAACAACAAGGGGATTTAGGTAAAGTGAATGGTTATATTGAAGAAATGATTTCTGGTCAAAAAGTTGTTAAAGTCTTCAACCATGAAGATCAAGCAATTGCTGATTTTAGAAAATTAAATGATGAATTAAGAGAAAGTGCTTATCAAGCTCATAAATTTGCGAATATCTTAATGCCAGTTACAGTACAACTTGGAAATATCTCTTATATCATTTGTGCAATTGTTGGCGCAATCCTTGCTTTAAATGGACATTTTGCTTTAACAATTGGAACCCTTGTAGCTTTCTTAACATTGAATAAAAGTTTCAACCAACCTATTGGACAAATTTCTCAACAAATCAATGCTGTTGCCATGGCACAAGCAGGAGCTGGTCGTATCTTTGATTTATTAGATCAAGAAAGTGAAGATGATCAAGGTGTGGTTACTTTATGTCGTGTAGAAACTGTTGATGGGAAAATGGTTGAAACAGATAAAAGAACAGGACATTGGGCTTGGAAACATCCAAGAAGCGATGGTCATGTTGAACTTGTAGAAATGAAGGGTGATATTCGTTTAGAAGGTGTTGACTTTGGTTATTTTGATGACCGTATGGTTTTACACAATGTAGATGTTTATGCTAATCCTGGTGAAAAGATTGCCTTTGTTGGGGCTACTGGTGCAGGTAAAACAACAATTACAAACTTAATTAATCGTTTCTATGATATTCAAAAAGGTTCGATTACTTATGATGGAATTGATATTAAATTGATTAAAAAAGATGATTTAAGAAGATCATTAGGTGTGGTTTTACAAGACACACATTTATTTACTGGAACAGTTATGGATAATATTCGCTATGGACGTCTTGATGCTACGGATGAAGAATGTATTGAAGCAGCAAAACTTGCCAATGCCGATCTCTTTGTTAAACATTTGCCAGATGGTTATCAAACAATGCTTACAGGAGATGGGGCGAACTTATCGCAAGGACAAAGACAGTTATTAGCGATTGCGCGTGCTGCTGTTGCTAATCCTCCTGCACTTATTTTGGATGAAGCAACTTCTTCTATTGATTCTCGAACAGAAAAGCTTGTACAAGATGGAATGGATAAATTAATGCATGGTAGAACAACACTTGTTATTGCCCATCGTTTATCAACAATTAAAAATAGTGATTGTATTATGGTCTTAGAACAAGGACATATTATTGAAAGAGGAAATCATCAATCACTTATTAAAGAAAAAGGTAAATACTATCAATTATATACTGGAGCTATTGAAATGGATTAATCCATCAATAGCTTTTTATATTTTTTGGACTATCCGTCCATTGAAAGAAGGAAAAGAGAAAGATAAAATGATCTG